>CAZTNO010000055.1:0-12583 GCA_964614865.1 uncultured Clostridia bacterium | reverse complement strand
CCATGCGGTGATCTGTGGTTTTTTAAATATCCACGGTGGCAGGTTTTTCGGATTTGCGCCAAATCACCCCCGCCATCCTCACATTTTTCGCAGGTTTTCCAGTCAAATCGCTTGAAATCGGGTTTTGCCTGAGGTACCATCCGGTCATAGCCAAAAGGAGTTGCCTGTCAGTTTTCCCTGTCAGTTCCATGAACAATCATAGATTCAACGCCTGGCTGGCGGCATACAAGCCGCTGGAACAAGAAATACTGGCCCCCCCCCATCCCAAGAACGTTCGCGGCATGAGTTTTACCGAGCTCAGCGCTTACCGATACCGAGTAACTCTGCAAAAACTGATGGAATCGATCGCACTGCGGCCCGGCGACCGTATTCTCGATATCGGCCCTTACCCAGGCGGCTGGGCCTCCCTGCTGCATGAATATCACGATCGACGATTGAAGATCGACCTGATGGGAATCGGACTGACTCCGGAATTCAAGGAAGCTCCGGGCTCTTCCCAGGCCAGTTTCATCGATTTCGACGTCGATGTCGCCAACCCCATCTGCAGGAACCCCGGACAGGAAATCCCCATCCAGCCATCCAGTTACCGGGTGATCTCCCTGCTCGAGATCATCGAGCATCTCTACGACCCGCTGCCGCTCTTGCGCAAAATAGGGGAAAGCCTGACCCCGGACGGTCGGCTGATCATCACGACGGACAACCCTTTCTGGTTCGGGTTCAGTTACCAGGCGCTCTTTCGCAAAAAATCTCCCTGGGGGCCGGTGCAGGAGAGCCATCTCTTCAACAAAACCGATTGGCGGCCGCACATGCGGTTGTACAGCCGGCAGGACCTGACCTACATGCTGGAAAGCAGTGGCCTGACGGTTATAAACTCCACTTGCTTCAACGACCACTTCGGCCTTTACGCATTGAGGAAAGGGAAGTTGAAATTCCGCCCAGGCATCAAGCCTCTGCGGTCTAAGCTCCCGTCGCTGCTGCTGCCCAAGCGCCTTTGGTCGAACCGCATCCTGATCATCGCCGCCCGGCCGTCGGAGGGATGTACTTAGGGACGGATTGTCCCTAGTCTGCGTCCTTAGTCGGGGGTGATCCGCCAAGATAAAACCAACGCGGGGTGATTCTGCGCTTGGTTTTCCAACCGGGGTCGCCACTGGACGACCCGGGTCCGCAGCCACGCTCGGGGCGAAGCGGGCGGAAGGGGGATTTCCACCGAACCGCGGGCCGGCACGATCACCTCGGGCAGCGGGGTGTCGAAGCTGGAGCCCCCCACCGCCACCGGGAGATCGCCCCTGTTTTCCAGGCACACCGTTACCCCCGCTCCCGCTCTCGTTTCGACCAGCCAAGGCAGGTCCTGCCGGTCGAGTGGAAAGGGTGCCTGGGGGGCTTGGCGTGGGGCGAGAAACCCATGGTACACCCGGAAAGGGGGCATGCCCGGGGCGGTCACCGTCCACGGATTGACCAGGCCCGGCCGGGGTAGCAGGGCCAGCAAGAAAAAGGCGGCAGCGAAAACGGTCCGGGCAAACCAGCGCCCGGGTGCCCAGCGCCGGATCGCCAGCCAGGAAAACAGCCCCAGGAATCCCAGCCAGAAGATGTCGGCCGCCGACCAGGGGCTGAGGTCTTTCAGAAAAGAGGGGAGGAGGGGGGGCAGCGAGATTACCGCGTTGCTGGCTTGCTGGAACAGGAGGCCCGCCCCGTGATGGACGTCGTGGGTGGTGGGCTGGTAGAGGGTGAAGGGGGAGAAGGTCTGATAGAGGGTGATCCCCCCGCCCAGCACCGCCAGGGTGATGAAGCCGCGGCGCCATCCGGCTACCGGGGTTTCCCGGAAAAAGATCGCCGCTGCGCCGAGAAAGGCCCACAGGATCGGCAGCAGGTATCGCCCCTGGGGGCAAGCCCCGGCGCGGATGGTCGAGAAGGCGTGGTTGAGCAGGAACAGCAGCGGGGGGAGGGCGACCAGCAACGGCCCCAGGTACTTCTTCCGCCTGCGCCAGGAAAGGATCGCCCCTGGCAGGGCGAAGACGTACACCGGGGCGTAGGGGAGGAGCCCGTCGCGCTGGTCGAGCAGGTAATCGAGCAACGTTTCGATGCGCAGACGCCAGGTGACCGGATCGAGCAAGGTGTCGGTGATCGCCTTCGTCCGTTCCTGTGAGGCCAGTCCGTAGTAGACGGCGCTGGGGGAGAAGGTGCCGTAGGCCGAGTGCAAGTAGGCAAAGAACATTGCCTGCACCGCAAGCGGCCCGATCAGGAACAGCAGGGCCGTGTCCCAGCGGCGGCCACGCACAAAACGGAACAGGAAGTAGGGGGCGTAGAGGTAGAGGAGGAGGGCGTACTTCACCCCCCAGAACAGGGGCAGGGCCAAGAGCAAGCCGCCCAGCAGGGCGTTCAGGCGGGGCCGGTTGCCCGGGTAGAGAAGCAGGTACAGCCCGGCGAGGATCAACAGGGTCGCCTGCACCTCGGGGAAGGCGTGGATCGAGAAGAAGAAGGCGGGGGCCGATGCCAGGTAGGTCAGCACGAACCCCAGGGAGAGGCGGGGGGATTCGGGAAAAAGGCGGAGGGCGAAGAGGTAGAGGAGCACGCCCAGCAGGGCGCCAAACACCCCCAGCCAAACGCGCATCAGGAAATAGAGGAGCGGCGGGGAAAGCGAAATCCAGAAGAAGGGGGCCAGCGGGAGGGCCAGGCCGGGCAGGTGGATCGAGTACATGGTCTTGAAGCCGCGGCCGAAGGTGGCATGGGCCGAGAGCTTTTCGCCGGGGTAGAATTCGCGCACCCCCCCCCGGTTGTACTGGTTGAACACGTTCAGATCGCGGTCACGGGCGATCGACTGGGCGATGGCCAGGTAGTGGGGCTCGTCGCCGACCAGTTTCACCCCGCCTAGCGAGATCAGGCCGGCGGCGGCGACAAAGAGGGTTTCCGTCGCAAGGAAGAGGACCAGCAACCGCCGGCGCAGCGGCCAGCGGGCAAAGGCATCAGCAAGGCGCAAGGGGAAGGGGTGATGAACGAGCAGGCGGTAGGTGACCGCCGCCAGGCAGAGGAGGAGCAGCAGGTTCGACCGCAGGGTGAAGTCGGCCCGGTCCCAGTAAAAGAAGCGCATCGGCCAGACCAGGAGGCCGGCAGTTAGCGGGGCGAGGATTGCCACCCCGCCGCGAGCCTGGCGCCGGTCCCAGAACAGCAGCATGAGGACGGCGATGGCGACCGGGATGGCGAACCGGGAGGCGAAAAATGCCAGCGAAGTGGTTCCGAGGGCGATGGCCAGGCCGAGAAAGGCCGGAGAAGAAACGATTTTCATTTTCATGACGGGCGTTGTCCGGGGCGATTATACAGGGAAATCGGGCTCGCGGGCAACCGCTTGCGCAGGGGGGCGAGTTGAATGCCGCAGGCAACTCTGGTAGAATGAAGGTATCCATCCAGGAGGGGAGTCATGGAGACACAAAACAACCGGGAACAGGACCGTAAAGAGATTCTCGCCCACATCGATTCCATCTTCCAGGCTTTTATCCGCCGGGACGAAGATGCCATCCGGACCACCCACCTGCCCGAGTGGAAAGGGTTCACCGTCCGTTCCCGGGCCACCATCCACTCCCGCGACGAGTACCTCCAGGAAGTGCGGGGGCTACTGAAAAACCAGCACTGGAAATTCTACGAGATGATCGATCTCGACATCGCCTTTCACGGGGAGACCGCGATCGTCTCCTACATCGCCCGGGTGTCGGGCAAGGACCCGCTGGAAAAGTACTTCGAAACCAAGCTGCGGGTGATGGACATCTACGTGAAGTCCGAATCGTCCTGGTTGCTGGCGGCCTCCAGCGTCAGCCTGCACCCCGACATCATCGACAACCAACTGAATGCGGCCATTTCGGCACTGACCCTGGCCTGAGATCCTGCCACCCCCCCTTTCGGGATGGCACCTCGCCAGCAAGGGAGACCCAGATGAGCGATCATGTGAAAAAGACCCCGATTGCCCAGCTTCGCGCCCGGCGCGCGGCGGTGTTGATGGCCGGCGGCAAAGCCAAGGTCGACAAACAGCACCGGGCCGGCAAGATGACGGCACGCGAGCGGCTGGCCACCCTCTTCGACCCTGACACCTTTCTCGAGAACCAGAGTTTCGTCGAGCACCGCTGCACCCAGTTCGGCATGGAGGGACAGGTCATTCCGGGCGACGGGGTGGTGACCGGCTCGGGGATGATCGGCGGGCGCATGGTGTTCGCCTTCTCCCAGGATTTCACCTGCGCCGGCGGTTCGGTCGGTGAGATGCACGCCAAGAAGATCGTCACCGTGATGCGCGATGCCCTGAAGTGCGGTGCCCCGGTGATCGGCATCAACGACAGCGGCGGAGCCCGTATTCAGGAGGGAGTCGATTCTCTCAGCGGCTATGGCCGCATCTTCTACCACAACACCCTGATCTCCGGGGTGGTGCCCCAGGTGTCGATCATCGCCGGCCCCTGTGCCGGTGGGGCGGTCTATTCGCCGGCCATCACCGACTTCGTGATCCAGGTGCGGGGCAGCGCCCAGATGTTCATCGCCGGGCCCAGCGTGATCAAGGCGGCTACCGGCGAGGATATCTCGGCCGAGAAACTGGGGGGGGCCGATACCCACGCCCGCATCTCGGGCAACATCCACTTCATCGCCGAGAGTGACAGCGAGGCCCTGGCCATCGCCCGCCGCATCCTGTCGTTTTTGCCTTCCAACAACGTCTCCGACCCTCCGTCGCTGCCCCTGCCCGAATTGGTGGTCGCCGGCAACGTCGAACTCTCCCGCATCGTCCCCGAGGATCCCCGCACGCCCTACGACATGCACCGGGTGATCGGGCAACTGGTGGACGACGGCGATTTTTTGGAAATCCAACGCGAATTCGCCCCCAACCTGATCATCGGCTTCGGCCGTTTTGGCGGCATGCCGGCAGGGATCGTCGCCAACCAGCCGATGCACCTCGCCGGCGTGCTCGACATCAACGCCAGCGACAAGGGGGCGCGTTTCATCCGCCTGTGCAACACCTTCAACCTCCCCCTGGTCAACCTGGTGGACGTCCCCGGGTTCTTGCCCGGAGTCGACCAGGAGTACGGGGGGATCATCCGGCACGGGGCCAAAATGCTGTTTGCCTACGCTTCGGCCACCGTGCCCAAGATCACCCTGATCATCCGCAAAGCCTACGGCGGGGCCTACCTGGCCATGTGTTCGCGCGACATGGGGGCCGACCGGGTCTTTGCCTGGCCCACCGCCGAGATCGCGGTGATGGGGGCCGAAGGGGCGGCGGGGGTGGTGTTCAAAAAAGAGATCGAGGGAGCGGCAGATCCCGCCGCGCTGCTGCGCGAGAAAGTCCAGGAGTACCGCGAGCGTTTTGCCAACCCCTACGTGGCGGCCGCCCGGGGGGGGATCGACGAGGTGATCGAGCCGCCCGAGACCCGGCGCTACCTGATCCAGTCGCTGACCGCCCTGCGGGCCAAACGCGAGAGCCGTCCGCCCAAAAAGCACGGCAACATCCCCCTCTGAGGATCTGGCCATGAACCCCAACTTCGTCACCGGGTTGTACCTGCTCCTGATCGGCATGGGGGTGGTCTTCAGTTCGCTGTTCATCTTGCTCGGGTTCATCAAGCTGGTGGCCCTGCTGAGTCGGTTGGCCGGCGGGAGGGAAAAGTCCGTCGCCGTGCCGGAGCGGGAGCCGGAGGACCTGGCCGCCGAGGAAGTGGCACTGGTCAGCGCCGCCGTGGTCGCTGCGCTGGAGGCGCCGATCCAGATCCACCGGATCCGGCTCATGCAAGACGAGAGCCAGGAGACCTGGTCGCGGGTGGGAAGGCTCGATATCATGCGTTCCCACGGCCGGGCGGGACGTTCCTAAGTTGAGGAAAGGAGTCGACTGATGAAAAAAATGCGCATTACCCTGAATCAGAAGGTGTACGAGGTGACGGTCGAGGTGCTGGAGGACGACGAGTCGTACTACCCCGGGGCCACGTCGGTCCAGCCCCCGCCCCGCACCGGCGCCACCCCTCCGCCCTCGCCGGCTGCGGCGCCCCGGCCTTCCTCCCGCCCGGGCGGAGCTGCGGGCCAGGTGCTCGCCCCGATCGTCGGCACCGTCACCAAGGTGCTGGTGAAGGCGGGCGAAGCCGTCAAGGAGAATCAGCCGCTGGTGGTCCTCGATGCCATGAAGATGGACACCTACATCAACTCCCCTCGCGACGGAGAGATCTCGACGGTGGAATGCGCCGTCGGCGACAACGTCCACGTCGGCCAGCAGTTGTTGACCCTGAAGTAACGGTCATGAGCGAACTCTGGCATAACCTGTCGACCTACCTGCACTCCACCGGATTCTTCCACCTGACGTGGCAGAACGTGGTCATGCTGGCCATCGCCATGGTGTTGCTCTACCTGGCCATCGTCAAGCAATTCGAACCCCTGCTGCTGATCCCGATCGGTTTTGGCGCCCTGGCGGCCAACATCCCGCTGGCCAACCTGATGGCCGCTCCGCACGGCCAGGAAATCGGCGGCCTCTTCTGGTACCTCTACCACGGGGTGAAACTCGAGATTTTCCCGCCGATCATCTTTCTCGGGGTCGGCGCGATGACCGACTTCGGCCCGCTGATCGCCGCCCCCCGCACCCTGCTGCTCGGAGCGGCCGCCCAGTTCGGCATCTTCTCCACCCTGCTGGGGGCCACCCTGCTGGGGTTCACTACCAAGGAAGCAGCCTCGATCGGCATCATCGGCGGTGCCGACGGGCCGACCGCCATCTTCACCACCGTCCACCTGGCGCCCCACCTGTTGGGCCCGATCGCCGTGGCCGCATACTCCTACATGGCCCTGGTGCCGTTGATCCACCCCCCCATCATGCGTCTGCTCACCACCCGCAAGGAACGGCAGATCGTGATGACCGAACTGCGCCCCGTCAGCCGCCGGGAGAAGATCCTGTTCCCCATCCTGGTCACCATCTTCTGCTCGATGATGGTCCCCCCCGCCGCGTCGCTGATCGTGATGCTGATGCTGGGCAACCTGATCCGCGAGGTCGGCATCGTGGAACGCCTCTCCAAGACGGCGCAGAACGAGCTGATCAACATCGTCACCATCTTTCTGGGCATGTCGGTCGGCATCACCATGGACGCCTCGTTCCTCAACATGAAAACGGTCGGCATCATCGTGCTCGGCGTCTGCGCGTTCGCTTTTGCCACCGCCTCGGGCGTGCTACTGGCCAAGTTGATGAACGTGTTCAGCACAAACAAGATCAACCCGCTGATCGGTTCGGCGGGGGTGTCGGCGGTGCCCATGGCGGCGCGGGTCTCCCACAACGTCGGTCAGGAGGAGAATCCGCAGAATTACCTGCTGATGCACGCCATGGGGCCCAATGTGGCCGGCGTGATCGGCACCGCCGTCGCCGCCGGAGTGCTCATTTCGATCCTGAAGTAGGTTCTGTCGGGAGGTGACCATGCGTGAACGACTGCGCCGGGTGGCCGAACTTTGGATCCACCGCCTCTGGCAACTGGGGCACGCGGGCGAGGTCGAGCGGCTGCATACCCCGGGGTTTGTCGACCACTCCCCGGGCGGTGGTCGGGGGGCCGATAACCAGGGGTACATGGAAGGGGTCCGCGACTTCTACCGGGCCTTCCCCGATTTTTACACCACCATCGAAGACCTGTTGATCGACACCGACTGCAACCAGGTGGTGATCCGCTGGAGCGCCACCGGCACCCATCGCGGAGATTACCTCGGGGTGCCGCCCAGCGAGCGGGTCATCCGCTTCACCGGCATCGAAATCCTCACCGTCTCGGGAGACCGCATCGCCGAGCGATGGGGGGAGTGGGATCTTGGCGGGATCCTGCACCAGTTGGGCCGGCCGATCGTACCATAGGGGAAAAGGGGGGGCTGCTCTCTCTTCGCGATCGCTTCCAGCTCTAGGGCTTTTCTGTAGCGGGCCGGGGAGCGATGCGTCCCTTGATCGCAAAAACCACTCCCAGGCAGCCGATGGCCGTGAACAGGGAAAAACACCCCTTGATTGCCGCCAGCAACAATTCGGGGTGGCTGGCGATCGGCCGGGAACCGATCATCGCCGCGAACACCACCGCGGAAATTCCCATGCTGAGCATCTGCCCGGTAATCCGCATGGTGGCCAGAAAGGACGAAAAGAAGCCGCCGCTGGTGGGGCCGGCGCCGCTCATCGCCGACAAGGTGTTGGGCGAGGAGAACAGGGCGTAGCCGAGCCCCTGCCAGAGGAGAACGGCCACGATCCAGGGACGCGAAGTGTCTGGGGAAAGGAATGCGAAGGCCAGCAAACCCAGCGTGGTCATGGCCATGCCGACCGTGGCGATCTGGCGTGGATCCCGACGATCGGACCACCTCCCCGCCAGCGGGGAGAACAGGGCCATCATCAGGGGCTGGGTGACCAGGATCGTGCCAATCACCGCCGGCGAAAGCCCGTGAAGGTGGTGCAGGTAGAGGCTCATCAGAAAGGCCACGGCATAGGTGGCGGCATAGTGGACCAACGTGGCCAGCTGGACGTACTTCAACCCGGGCTGGCGCAGGAATGGCTTGCGGTCGATCAGGGGGGCGGCGGACCGCCGGTTATGCCTCCAGAACTGCCATCCCAAGGCGAACCCCGCGGCCAGTAGCGGCAGGGATTCGACGTGGGGCAATCGGAAAAAGCCGATCGACATGGCGAACAGGGCGGCCATATAGAGGCCTAGCGACCGCCAGTCGATGTTTCCCGGGTCCTTCTGCTGGTCGGCCGGCAAAAGGCGGGCGGTGACGAAGACCAGCCCGATGCCCAGCGGGACGTTGAACCAGAAGACCCCGCGCCATCCCCAGGCCTGGGTCAGGATGCCGCCCAGGAAGGGGCCCGCCGTCAGCCCGGAATAAACGGCCGCCACATTGATGCCCAGGACCTCTCCGCGACGGGATGGCGGGACCGAGGCGATCAGCAAGGCCAGGCTGGTGGCGAAAATCAACGCCGCCCCGGCCCCCTGCAAGAGGCGACCCGTCAGCAAAACCCAGCGATCCGGGGCCAGTGCGCACACCACCGAAGCCCCGGTGTAGAGGGCCATCCCCGCCAGATAGACCGGTTTGCGCCCGATCCGGTCGGAAACCCTCCCGGCCGGCAACAGCAACCCGGCAATGGTGATCAGGTAGATGCCCGGAATCCAGCTGAGCCAGGAGGCGGAGAGCGCCATCCGCCGGGCCATATCGGGAAGGGCGACGGTGATCGCCGAGACCATGAACGGGGTCAGAAAGGCGGCCACTCCGGTGATGAGGATGACCAGCCAGGCCTTGCGGGAGAACGGCGGGCGGCGGGTCATCGGCGAAGTGGAATACCGGCGGGGCGATCCGGGTTTACCAAGCGCTCGAATCGAGGCACCCGGGATCAGAGGTGGAGAAAGAGGCCGGCGCAGAGGCGGGTGGAGTTTTCGCCGGCGAGGCGGATAAAACGCAGGTCGCCACGCAAGGAGAGGTATTCGATCAGGTACAGGTGGATGCCGCCGCCAAAGAAAGTCAGGGTGCGGTATTCGGAAAAGCGGAGGTTCAGCCTTTCAAACGAGGTGCCCGCTCCGATCAGGGCGTACGGGGCGAAGTGACCGAGTTTGCCGGTAACCTGGACCGAGACGGTCAGCACGGTATGACTGGGGTCGAAGCCACGGCTGGCTTCGAACTCGAGGCGGGTGAACGGGATCAGCATGGCGGTGCGCATCGAGCCGCCGATCACCAGCTTTCCGGGCTTGCCGCTCGCTCCGCCGAAAACGCCAAAATCGATCGCGGTCAGGGCCAGCGCGGGCAACAAGAGCATTGCCGCGAGCAGGAAAACCCGCAGGGTGCGGTTCATGGGGCCTCCCGGGTGAGGCCCAACAGTCGGGGGCGACCCAGCGGGTCCAGGGTGATCCCTGAAACTCCCTCGCGGATATACAGCGAATAGTTGCGTTGGAACACGGGGAGGATGAAGCCATCCTCGACCACCTGGGTCATCACGCGGGCGACCTGCTCCATGACGAACTTCTCGTCGCCCATCCGGGCCGTTTCGTCGAGTTCGTTCAGCAAGCGCAGGTACTTCTCGTCGAACTGGGTGAAGGTGGTCTCGCGAATCACCCGGGCCACTTTCTCGGCCACCGGAGTCTTGCGCTGCCAGGTCTTGTCGATCATCAGGAAGCGGACCCCCGAGGTCTTGATGATGTTGGTGAGTTGGGCGGGTTCCACGAACAGCAACTCGATCTTCACCCGCTGGGCTTCGCAGTACTTGCGGAAGGGTTCCTCGAGTTCACGCAAGGAGACCAGGGCGTACAGCTTGATGTCGGCGTAGCGCAGCAGCGATTTCATCTTGGCTTCGGGGAAGGTTTTCACCCGGATGATCACCGGCGACTCGGCATCGCTGATCAGGGAATCGAGCGGGCGAAAGGAGGGGCCGAGGGTGGTGAAGAACTGCCGCAAAAACGAGGTGAGGGCCACCTGGGTGTTGGTGGTGGTGCCGGGTTGGGGAAAGACCAGGTAGGCGCTCTGGTAGACGCCGGCATCCATTTCGAGGGTTTTCCCCCCTTTCTTGCCCGGAGTGGCCAGAAAGATGTCGGCGGGGGGATCGTCGGTGAAGAGGAGGCGGACCGAATCGAGGAAGGGGCGGCCGCCGGGATGGAAGGGGTTGGCTTTCAACTGGAACGATTGCCCTTTCACCCATTCTCCCGGAGCGAAGGGGCCGGAAAACGATCGCCCCTGGTCGGAAACCACCACCAGCTCCGGAGCTGCCAGCATTTCAAGGATCGTCGGGGTGTCCTGGATCAACTCGATCTTCACCGTGTCCGCTTCGGCACGAACCCCTCTGATCAGGCGGTTGAGGCGGCTGGAGGTCAGCAGGTCCTGGCCGAGAAAGACTTTGAGCGACTGGGCCACCTGGCGAGAGGTTAGCGGGCTGCCATCGGAAAAGCTCAGGTTTTCGCGGACCCGAAGGCTGAGGGTCCGGGTTTGCGGGTTGTAGTCGGTGGTGTGAAACAGGTGGGTGTCGACTTCGCCCTGCTCGTTGAAAAAGAAGAAGTTCTCGTAGAGCAGCGAGGTGAAGATGGCCCCCGAATAGCCGGAAGGCGACGGATCGGTGGAGGCGGGCTCGTTGAGGCGCAAGGTGACTTCGCCGCCGAAACGAGGCTTGATGGCGGCGATCAATACCACCGACAGCAGGAGCAACAGAAGCTTTCTACTGCGCACCGGGGGCTCCCCAGAACTGCAAGGTGGACCGGCGGGTGCGTTGTTCGCGCTGCTCGAGCAGCACCCAGAACCCCGGCCGGTTTTCCCAGTTTCCGGCGCGGATGAACCCGATCTCTCCGTTCAAGGCGCACCGGTAGAGAAACCGGCGTCCCCCGCCCTGGACGGCGGCGATCTGAAGGTGATCGCTGCCGCGAGAGTGGGCCGACTGGGCCAGCCATGCGTCCTGACATACCGCGAGTTGAGCGCCCCGGGGCTCCGGGTCCACCGGCCGCTCCGAGAAGTCGGCTTCGTAGAGGCGCAGGAGATAGGTGGTGTCGACCAGGTTGATCCCCTGGATGGTACCGTCTTTGAGGGCGAAATCGGCCGCGTAGAAGGGGGGGAACGTCTTTTCGAGGGGGGGGGCTCCGTCGGCGGCGGGGGGCCAGGGGAGGAAGAGCATGCTTCCGGCAAAGTAGTTCCGGCCGGGAGCGTAGGGGGCGCCCACCAGGAAGAGGTTGCGGTTGACGGTGAAGCGCCCGAACGGCACGAACGGTATCCGGCGCACCACGCTCCAGGTACCTCCCTGGCGGCTGAAAAGGAGGCTTTCGGGAGAGGAGTTGGTGCCGACGGTCAGGAAAAGCTCTTTCCCGTTTCGCAGGGCCAGGATCCGCCCTTCGGGGGTCTGGGTGGGATAGAAGGGGCGTCCCCAGACCAGCGGGATCGAGAAGACCCGGCGCAGGGCTTTTTCCTCGACCGTGAACACCTCGACCACGTGGGGGTAGAGAAAGTAGTAGCGGGTCTCGCCGCCCTCTTCCCGATCTGCGGCGACGTCGAGCAGATGGGGCTGCACCTCGATTTCCCGCTCCAGCGAAAAACCGGACTGGGCAAACGAACCATCGAGGGTGCGCAGTGCCAGCAATTCGGCATCGCCGATTTCGGTTTCCCAATACTTGAAAGAGGCGAGCCGATCCAGGCGCCGGGAAAACACGGCGGTGCCGATTCCGACCCGCGAGCGGCTCGTGACCAGGGTCAAGGCCACCAGAAACTGGGCGGACCAGCGGGGAGCCTGGCCGAATTGGCCGCGGCCATCCTGGATGGCGAGCAGCGAATCGTGGAAGCGGATCGCCGGGGAGGTCTCCAGCCTGGCGGCCACGGTGTGGTACAGCTTCTGCACGTCGGCATCGGTCAGGAAGGAGTGGTTTTCCAGCCGGATCACGGTGACGTCGGGAGTCACTCCGCCGGCTACCGCCTGCAGCACGGAATCGGCGGTCGACTGGGCCAGCTGGTCCAACCCCTGTGCGGGCAATAACGGTGAGAATACCAGGAAAAGCCACAACCAGGAGGGGATGGGGCGACGGTTCATCGGGGTCAGGTGCGCTTCAGCTTGACCTTGAGCAGGATGTTCAGGGAGATGTCCTCTTTGCCCGGAGGGATTTCGATGGTCAAGGGGATTTCC
>CAZTNO010000054.1:0-12695 GCA_964614865.1 uncultured Clostridia bacterium | reverse complement strand
CACTTTCCCACATCCCTTTTTTTATCCCATACTCGTAAAGGTACACGCCTCTATACCTCGTAAAGATATGCGCCTCTTGACATGATGGCGGGTTGGATTCCGAATTTTTCTATTTCCTCTTTCGAGTACGGTCCAGCATCATACGCAGTCTTTTTAAAAGCAGGATCAATCAACGATACCTGGAATTCAGGCGCACAGGATCCACGCGAATTGTCTGGCGAAGTAAATGGAGGTCTTTCCTCCTTGATCAAATACCCCATGGGATATTTGCATTCAAATCCATATTCATCGTTTTTATATGTTTTCCACTTTTCATGTTCAGAATCAAGTGTATCTACTGAACATACCGTAATTGTCACAAAAAACAGCTTCTCGATGGCATTACCCCCATGTTTCCCCCCATTGCCTGAAGGTACACCCGGGAATTCTCAATTTCAAGCAAATTGACAGGAAATGAGGCGAAACTATGAATTCGCTCCGTCTTCCGCTCAACGCTACAGCAAATCCACTATTACCTTCAGCAGCAGCAGGGAGAGGGAGACCAGGATGATCGGCCGGATGATGCGGTTGCCCCGCCAGCGAACCAGCCGTGCCCCGGCCAGGTTGCCGGCGATCCCCGCCAGGGCGGCGGGGATCCCCAGCAGCAGCCACACCTTGCCGGCCGCCAAAAATCCGATCAGGGCGGCCACGTTGGAGGCCAGGTTGACCACCTTGGTGTTGGCGTTGGCGGTGACGAAATCGCACTTCAGGGCCACGGTGAAGAACAGGATCAGGAAGGTGCCGGTGCCGGGGCCAAAAAAACCGTCGTAGAAGCCGATGCCCAGCCCGGCGCCGGCCGCGAGCAGGTGGCGGCGCAGGGGGGGGACTTGCGTCAGGCGGCTCTCTCCGCCCAAGTTTTTGCGGCTCAACGTGAAGACGGCAATCATCGGGATCAGCGCGACCAGCATGATGCGCAGGAAGCCCGGGTCGATCCACAGCACGGTGCGGGTGCCGCCATACGCGCCGACCAGGGCCATCGCGGCGGCCAATCCCGCCACCTTGCGGTCGATCCAGCCCCAGCGGTGGTAGTGCCAGGTGGCCAGCAGGGTGCCGAAGCAGGAGGAAAACTTGTTGTTGCCCAGGGCGAAGTGGGTCGGCAGCCCGGCCGCCAGGTAGGCGGGGAGCGAGATCAGCCCGCCGCCGCCGGCGATGGCGTCGATCAGGCCACCCAGAAAGACCCCGGGCAGCACGATGGCCAGGACCTGGAAAGAGATCATGGCCCAGGCAGGATCGGGTCGCGGCTCACCGCGGCCCTTCGAGGTAGTTCTGGTGCCAGAGGCTGAACATGATCAGCGGCCACAGGCGGTGGGAGTGGTTTTCCCTCCCCGAATCGTGTTCCCGCCACCAACGCTCCACCGTCTCCGGCTGAAAATAGCCGAGTTGCCGCAATCGACTGCCGGCCAGGTGATCGCCCGCCAGTTCGCGCAACTCGCGGCGCAACCACTCCTTGATCGGAATCGAAAAGCCCTCCTTGCGGCGGTACAGCACCTCGTCGGGGAGGATGCCGCGCAGGGCCCACTTGAAGAAGTGTTTGGTGGTCAGGCCGTGGACCTTGAGGTGCGGGGGCAGGGCGAAGGCGAATTCCACCATGCGGTGGTCGAGCAGGGGGGCCCGGGTTTCCAGCGAAGCCAGCATGCTCATGCGATCCACCTTGACCATGATGTCGTCGGCCAGGTAGGTCTTGAGGTCGAGGTACAGGTCCTGGTTGAGCCCGGAAAACCTAGCGGCCGCGGCGAAGTGGGCCTGGAAAGGGGGGCGGGAGGAGAGGGGGAGCAGCATTTCGGGCGCAAGCAATTGCGAAGTGTACAGCTGCCTTTTCTGCGCCGGGGTGAGGAACTGGGTCCAGCGGAAATGACGGTCGGCCCGCGGCAGTTCGAAACCCTGGAGCAGGCGACGAAAACGGTTGGTGAGCCCCTTCTTTTGCTCGGACGGGGGGAACAGCCGGGCCAGCGGCGCCAGCACCGAACGGGCCAGCGACGGGGGGAGGTGATCGAGCCCCCCCGCCCCTTTCTGCGCCAGATAGTGCTCGTAGCCGCCGAAGATCTCGTCGCCCCCGTCGCCCGAAAGGGCTACCGTGACCTTCTCGCGGGCCATTTGCGACACCAGGAAGGTGGGGAAGTTGGAGAAATCGCCGAGTGGCTCGTCGAGCCCCGCCGACACCTTCAGCACCAGATCGCGGATGTCGGGGGCCAGCACCCGCTCGTGGTGGTCGGTGGCAAACAACCCGGCCACCTTGGCGGCATGGGCGAGTTCGTTGTAGGAACGCTCGGCAAAGCCGATCGAAAACGTTTTCACCGGTTCGCCGGCAATCCGGGCCATCATCGCCACCACCGCGCTCGAATCGACCCCCCCCGACAGGAAGGCGCCGAACGGGACATCGGAGATCATGCGGATGCGCACCGATTCCTCGAGCAGGGCCAGGAATTCCTGGCGCAACTCGGGCAGGGGCCGGAGCTGCTCTGCCACCGGCACGTCCCAGTAGGAGCGGATTTCGATCCGCCCCTGTTCGAAGATCAACAGGCTCCCGGCGGGGAGTTTGTGGATGCCGCAAAAGATGGAACGCGGCGCCGGCACGTACTCCAGCGTCAGGAAGTGGTCGAGAGCCTCGACGTCGACCGCCCGGGGCACGCCGGGGTATTCGAGGATGGCCTTGATTTCCGAAGCGAACACCAGCGATTGGCCCACCTGGCAGTAGTAGAGGGGCTTTTTGCCGATGCGGTCGCGCCCCAGCAGCAACCGGTCGTGCCGCGAATCGTGGATGGCAAAGGCGAACATGCCGCGCAGGCGCCCCGCGAAATCCAACCCCTCCTGCTCGTACAGGTTGACCACCACCTCGGTGTCGGTCCGGGTTTGAAAGGGAACGCCGCGGGCTTCGAGGTCGTGCCTCAGCTCGGGGAAGTTGTACACCTCGCCGTTGTAGGTGATCCAGCATTGCCCCGAGGCCGAACTCAGCGGTTGGTGCCCGGTGTTGAGGTCGATAATGCTCAGCCGGCGTGCGGCCAGACCCACCGGCCCCTGGCAGTGAAAGCCCTGATCGTCGGGGCCGCGATGAACGATGCGGTCGTTCATGCGCTGCAGCACCCCGCGATCGGCTAGCGGCTCACGTTGATAAAATCCGCAGATTCCACACATTGGGAAATGACGACGCCCCCGCCGAGGATCCTAATCCCATCGCAAGGAACGGCAACGCCGGACGAAAGGATCCCCTCCTGGGGAGACCCGCCCCCCTTCCCCTCGTCCGGGATCATGAAACCGGAGGGGAGGGGGAAAGAAACGAGCGTCCTACTTGAAACTGGCGACGGCCGCGGCTTCGTTGTCGAACGACTCGAACACGGTGATGAGCTTGGTGATCGAGAGCAGGTCTTTCACCTTGGCGGTGACGTTCAGGATCTTGACCGCCCCCCCCTTGCTCTTGACCGTCGTATACGAACGGACGACCTCGCCCAGGCCGGTCGAATCGAGGTAGGGGACATCGGCGAAGTTCAGGAGCAACTGCCGGTCGTTCTCTTTGATGCAGTTTTCGATGGCGGAACGGAGCTCGTCGATACCGTCGCCGAACAGGACTTTCCCCTTCAGATCGAGGATCGTGACGGCACCCACCTTACGCTTTTCAATTTTCATCTTCCTTTCTCCTTGAATCGCTTCCATGGGCGTATATAGCATATCGAACAAAAAAATTCAAATCGGCCTTCTGCCGGACCGGGAGCAGAAGCCCCCCCAAAGAGCGGGTTGCCCAAGACCGGCAAAAAGATATAGAATGGCGGTCATGGAACCGATTACCCCCCTTCCCATTGACGAGCGTGTACAAAAAATCGTCGAACTCAAACGCCAGCACGATGCCCTGCTGCTGGCCCACAACTACCAAAGCCCCGAGGTGCGCGCCGTGGCCGATTTCGCCGGCGATTCGCTGGAGCTGTCGCGCATCGCCGCCCGCACCGGAGCCTCGCAGATCGTGTTCTGCGGCGTGTTGTTCATGGCCGAAACGGCCAAGATCCTCTCCCCGCAGAAGCGGGTTTTCCTGCCCCGCCTCGACGCCGGCTGCCCGATGGCCGACATGATCACGGCCGAGGAGTTGCGCGAGTGGAAGGCGGGTTACCCCGGAGTGCCGGTGGTCACCTACGTGAATTCCAGCGCCGAGGTCAAGGCCGAAAGCGACATCTGCTGCACTTCGGCCAATGCCGCTGCCGTGGTCCGCTCTATCGCCTCCTCCGAGGTGCTGTTCGCCCCCGACCAGAACCTCGCCTCGTGGGTACAGGAGCAGGTACCCGAAAAACGGGTCATCGCCTATGACGGCTTTTGCTACGTGCACCACCGCATCCGCGCTGACGAGATCGTCGAGGCCCGCAAGCGCCACCCCGGAGCCCTCGTACTCGCCCATCCCGAAACCAGGGCCGAGGTCCGCCACCTCGCCGACCACGTCCTCTCGACTTCGGGGATGCTCCGTTTCGTGCGCGACCACGACGCCACCAGGTACATCATCGTGACCGAAGAGGGGCTCCGCTCGGCCCTGGTCGCCGAGCACCCAGACCGGGAGTTTTTCCACCCCCTCGCCCCCCGGCGTTGCTCGAACATGAAGAAAACCACCCTCGACGATGTGCTCGCCTCGCTCACCCTGGAGCGTTACGAGATCACCGTGAACCCCGACGTACAACAGAAAGCGCTCGCCGCCCTGGAACGGATGATCGCCATCTCATGAAGGAGTTGCCTATGGATCTGCGAGAAAAAGTCAACTTGGCCCTGGCCAAGGTACGCCCCGGCTTGCAGGCCGACGGCGGAGACATCGAATTGGTCGACCTGCTGCCCGAGGAAAAAGCGGTGCTGGTCCGGCTGAAGGGGGCGTGTTTCGGCTGCCCGATGAGCACCGTCACCATCAAGGGATTCGTCGAAGTGACGCTGCAGGAAGAGGTTCCCGAGATCACCGAGGTACGACTGGTCCGCTAGGGGCATCGACCCGGGTTTTGGGGGGGGAGAGGAGCGATGGAACCGAGACGTGGCCGGCAAAAGTCACTGGGGTTCTTGCTGGGCCTGTGGTTGCTGGTACCGGCGTTCGGCCAGCCCCGGGAGTTGCGATTGGCCATCGCCGACTACCCCTCCTCGATCAATCCGGTCTATGCCACCTCGGAGACCGGCCAGGCGGTGCTCAACAAGCTCTTCCACGCTTTGTTCCGCGATGACGGCGCGGGCGGCATCCAGCCCGAGATCGCTGAAAGCTGGATCATCGCTTCCGACGGGCTGAGCCTGCGGATCATCCTGAAACGGGGCCTGGCCTTCCCGTCGGGCCGCATGCTCGAAGCCAGCGACGTGGCGGCCACCTTCGCCCTGCTCCGCGACCCCCGCTTCGCCTTTCCCTACCGCAGCGATCTCGACTTCATCGCCGCCATCGAGGCCCCCGAACCCCACACCCTCCTCATTCGCCTCGCTCGCCCCCAGGCATCCTGGCGCACGTACCTGGTGTTCAAGGTGATGGCCGCAGATGAGATCGCCCGAGCCGATCCCGCCACCTTTGCCCGCTTTGAGCCCTCGGGCACCGGCCCCTACCGGGTGGTCCGCCAGGTGCCGCCACGCGAACTGGTCCTCGAACGGAATCCCGCCTACCGGGGGACGCTGCCCGCCCAAAAGATTGTCTACACGGTGTTGCTCGACCCGCGCACCATGCCGGGCAAACTGGCCGCAGGCGAGGTCGAGGCCGGCGAAATCCAGCCCGAGGACGCCGAATTGTTCGCCCGCACCCCCTCCTGGCAGCGCAAGTTCAAACTCCTTCGCTACGAGAAGTACGGGTTCACCTACCTGGTTTTCAACACCCGGCGTTCCCGGCTCGACCGCGAGTTCCGGCGCACGGTGTACCGCCGGCTGGTGTCGGGCTCTTTCGTGCAACGTTTTCTGCGGGGTCGCGGGAGGCCGGTGTTCTCGCCGATTCTGGCCCTGGGCCCGCAAAAACCCCTGCCATCACCCGTTTCCCGCTCCGGCACCGGCGCTGCGATCCGGGTGCGCCTGCTGACCAACAGCGAGAGCCGGATACGCCGCCACTTCGTTTTGTTCGCCACCGAGGAACTAAAAAAAGACGGAATCGCCGTGGAGCCGGTGTTTCTGGAATACCATTCGTTCATGAAGGCCCTGCGCAGCGGCGAATTCGACCTGGCGATATCGGCCTTCCTGCTCGACCTCGACTACAATGTCCGCGACATTCTGGCCAGCGACGGGGCGGTCAACTACTCCGGGTTTGCCGACCCCCGATTGGACCAGTTGCTCAGGGATGGCCTGGCCGAAATGGACCAGAACCGGCGCACGGCGATCTATCGACGCATCCACCAGCACTGGGGAGAGGAATTGCCCATCGTCCCCCTCTTCTCGCTCTACTACCACATGGGGGTGACCGGAGCCCTGCGTCCGCCGGCACGCCCGGTGCGGGTGATCGGCTCCTGCGGCGACTTCTTTGCCGACATCGGGAAGTGGGCGCTCGCACCGCCCTGAGCCCCCCGGCAAAGATCACGGGTTTTGACCTGCGTTTTTTTGGGTCATAGCTCCATTTCTTCCAGCAGGGCGTGGATGGTTCCCGATTCGAACCCCCGGGCCATGGCAAAACCGGTGAGTTTGCGACGCAGGTCGTAGCGATCCCGGGCCTTGATTTTCGGCGCCTTGGCCGTAAGCAGGGCCCGCAGCTTGTCCCGGTAAGCCTCGGTTTCGATCTCGACAAACGCTCCTTCCAGGATCTCCGGGTCGATGTGCTTGGCCCGCAGCATGGCCAGGATCTTCTGCCGGCCCCAGCCGTTGAAGCGAAACTTGTCTTTGGCGTAGGCGCGGGCGTAGCGCTCGTCGTCGATGAAGCGGTTTTGCTCCAGATAGTCGAGCACCGAGGCCGATTCTTCCTCGCTTACCCCCCACTCCCTCAGCCGGGTCCGCATGTCGCCCGAGCAGGTTTCCACGCGGGAGCAGTGGGCCGCCGCCCTTGCACAGGCGGCCTGGAGTTCGGGAGAAAAATCCACGGTCAGTCCCCCCCGGGGACAACGTCGCAATCCCGTTCCGCTTTGACCGTGAGCAGAGCTACTCCCTGACCAGGGTCACGTCGATCACCGCAGTCTGGCCCCTGACCACCGTGACCGAGACCACCTGGGCAACGTATCCCTCCTTGACCAGCTTCACGTTGTGATAGCCCGGAGTCACATTGGAAAACGTGCAGTCGGTCAACTGGCCGGTCTCCTGACCGTCCATGAAGATGCGCGCGCCATCTGGATCGGAATTCACCTGGATCCGGGTGTTTTGCCCTTCATTGCTGGATTTCTTGATGACCACGAAGAAGAGGGCGGCGGCCACGACCGCGAGAGTCGCCCCCACCACCCAGGGGGAGGCCTTCAGGCCCTTCTCGTCAGCGGGAGCGGACACTTCCTGCTCGAAGCAGGCAGGGTCCTGCCGATCGCCTTGGGCCGGCAGAGCGAATGCCGCGGGCGTCGCCGCACCCGCAAACAGGGAGCAGGTCATGATGAGAACGAGAATAGCGGAAACGGCTTTACGGATCATGGCTCACTCCAGAACGATCAAAAGGGCCCGAAGCCGGAACTACGGCTTGACCAGCTCGACGCCCGGAAAAAAGCCGTTCGGATCACTGGCATCCTCTTTGCGAAAACCCCTGACCGGTTTCTTAAGCCTTTTGCCGGCAAAAGTCAACTCGAAAGGACCGGTCGCCAGACTGGCCCCCCCATCTACCGTTTGCCAGGAATCCAAAAGGGTTGTACAATCGGGGATGACGACCGCACACCCACCTCATCGGCAATCGGTATTCTACCGGTACCCCATGCTGTACGACCTCGGCATTCGCCTCCTCTACTTCGACGCCCTCCAGATCCTCAAAGAGATCGTGGGGCACGGGGCGAGCGTTTTCGAGCCCGCCTGCGGTTTCGGCCGCATGCAGAACTACCTTCACGCCGACTGCTCCTATTCCGGGATCGACTTGAACGAGCGCTTCGTCCGTTTTGGACAGGGCAAAAACCGGAATCTGCGCGAGGGCGACATTTTCGACGAAAAACAGTACCAGGCGGCCGACATCGTCTTGCTCAGCGACATCCTGCACCACCTGCCGATGCCCGAAATCCACCGCCTGTGCAAGATCGCCGGCAAGTTCGCTCGAAAGAAGATCGTCATCATCGAACCCACATTCGTGGCCATTGCCGCAAACAAGAGCTTATTCTCCCGATTGCTCGGAAAGATCATGACCCGGGTCGATTCCGACGGCTTCAACGAGATCACCCGCTGGATGTCCAAAGAGGAGTACCACGAGCTGTTCGCCTCGCTGAACACCGACATCCCGATGCGCAGCATGAGCATCCGCCACCACCGCCAGCACGATTTCGTCGAGATCGAAAAGGGATGATCTCCTCATTCGAAAGATCCAGCCTATGCCCCGGGAATTTATCCAATTTTATTCGCTTATTCCTGCGTCCTTTCCCAAGGAGTTTTTAAGGTGGACCTGTGGGGAAAACTGCTCGCCCTGGCTTGCGCAGTGGTGTGGGCCACCGCGGTCATCCTGTTCAAGCGGGCCGGAGACTCGATCCGCCCGCTGGCACTGAACTTCTACAAGACGACGGTATCGGCACTGGTGATGTCACCGCTCCTGTTCCTCTACGGGCTCGGGGGGATGTCGCAGGCTGACCTGCTGGCGGTACTCGCCTCGGGAGTACTGGGCATCGCCCTCTCCGACACCCTGTTCTTCACCGCCCTCGATCGCCTGGGCGCCACCACCACCGCCATCGTCGACTGCCTGTACGCCCCGTTTGTCATGCTCGCCTCGTGGCTTTGGCTGGGCCAGCGGCCGCGCCCGGTGCAGATCGCCGGCGCGCTGCTGGTGGCGGCAGCCATGGTGGTGGTGGCCCGCGAAAAGGAATCGGGTTCCACCCCCCGGCAACCGTGGCAGTTCTGGAGCGGGCTTGCCGCCGGCATCGCGGCCATGGCGTTGATGGCGGTGGCCATCGTGCTGATGCAGCCGGTGCTAAAGCGCGCCCCGTTGCTGCTGGTCACCGAGCTGCGCATCGTGGCGGCGCTGGCCCTGCTGGCCCCGCTGACCCTGCTGCATCGCGACCGGGGCGCGCTGCTGGGCTCGCTGGCCGGCCGCAACGTCTGGCGCTACGCCCTGCCGGGGGCGCTGCTCGGCAACGTGGTGTCGATGGTGCTGTGGGTGGCGGCCTTCAAGTTCACCGCGGTCAACTCGGCGGCCATCCTCAACCAGACCAACACCGTGATCGTGGTGGTGCTGGCATCGCTGCTACTCAAGGAGCCCTTCACCCGCCCGCGGCTGACCGGCACCGTGCTGGCCTTTGCCGGGGCGGTGCTGGTGCTGGCGGGATAAAAAACTGCCGGGACGGGGCTCAGCGCTCCAGTTCGGCGCGGATCAAGGCCACCATGGCCCGGAACTCGTGTTCCTCGTAGCCCGAAGTGGCCGACCGCACGATGCCCTCCTTGTCGACCACGAAGTTGCGCGGAATGTTCTGGGTGGCGAAGAGGTTGAACACCCTCTTGCCCGGATCGAGCGCCATCGGGAACGTGTACCGATGCGCTGCCAGAAACTCCCGCACCTTGGCCTCGGTCTCGCCGCGCGAAATGGCCACCATCACAAAATCCTTGCCCTGGAACGCCTCGAAGACATCCTTTTGCAAGAACGGCATCTCCTTTCGGCATGGCGGGCACCAGGTAGCCCAGAAGTTGATCAGTACCACCTTGCCCCGCAGGGCGGCAGAGTCGATGGTTCGCCCGTCCATCGTCTGCACGGTGAACGCCGGCAGCTTGGCTCCGACCTGGACCAACGTGGTGGGATCGACCGGCGTTTGCCCCCCGATCCCAAGTCCGGTCAGGAAAAAAACGCACATCGCGACGATTGTTGTTCTCATTGGTCACCTCGCGGGAATGGATGCCTGCAATATACCACGCCGCCGCGGGGTTCAAAATACGGACTGGATATTACCAGCGAGGGCCCGTCTCGAACGCCGGAAAAGGGGCAACGGCCGCCCCCCAAAAAACCACGCCGGGGAGCGGCCGCAACGCCTTCTAGAAACGCCCGGTGAGCCGGACGAACATGGCAAAACCCGGCCCCCCGGGAATCTCGGCGATCAGACGCCGGACATACTCGGGGATGTAGTACTTGGTGTCGAACAGGTTTTTGCCGACCAACGAAACGGTGAACCGGGGAGATATCCGGTACTGGAGATTCAGGTTGGCCAGCATGTACGCTTTGCTGGCTACGGCCTTGCTGCCCTTGGACGCGGCCAGGTTGCCCTCCCGTTTGCCCACGTAGTGGATGGTGGGCGAGAGGGTGAACTTGCTGGCGAAATCGATGTGGAAGCCGGCATTGGCCAATAACTCGGGGAGGAACATGATGTCGGCGTCGTTGCTCTTCTCGGTGCCCGAGGTGTAGGAGAGATTGCCGAAGTACATCACGTGGCTCACCATCTGCCCCCTGACTTCGACCTCGATCCCCGAAACCTTCTGCCCGTCGCTGTTGGCGTACAACGGGGTCGGCTTGGTGTTGCCGAGCTGCCCTGCGGGGACGACCCCGCTGCGGTTGATCAGGTCGGCGGTGGACAGGTAGAAGTAGTTGAGACGCAGGTTGTTGTTTTTGGCGAACATGAAATCGAGGCCGAGGTCGATGGTGTTGATCTGCTCGGGCAGGAGATTGGGATCGCCGTCGACCACGTTGACGGTGCGCACGTACTTTTCGAAGAAACTGGGGCTGCGGTAGGCGTTGCCGTATAGGGCCTTGAAAGAGAGTTTGTCGGTGGCCGAAAAAACCAACCCGACCCGGGGAGTGACCTTGGAACCGAAGTCCTTGTTGTAGTTGTAGCGGACTCCGGCAACCAGGCCGAGTTTCTTGACCAGGCGGGCATCGGCTTGCAGGTAGCCGGCAACGTCGTACGAATCCTTGTCTTCCATATAGGCCGAGGTGGCCGGATCGACCTTGCCCGTCCACTCGTTGTACCAGAGGCAGGGGTCGGAGTGGAGCCCCTCGTACATCAAGCCGCCGGTGAGGCGCAGGTCGGGAATCAACTGGTAGGCCCCCTGGAGTTCAACCCCGAATTTGTTGCCGGGGAAATCGAGCCGTTCGGGTGCCCCCACCTTCCCGAAAAGGGCGTAGAGGGGGGGATACCAGGCCACCAACTCGTCGCGGGCCGATGAGTTGTAGTAGGCCATGGCGGTCAAATCTAACTTTTCCCCGACCTTGGCCGTGTAGGTCAGATCGAAAAACGACAGGTCTACTTTTCGCTCTCCGGTCGAGACCAGGGTGCCCACCAGACCGAATTTGTCTTTCACCAGATGGGCGTATCCGGCATTCAGGGTAAACCCCTTGTACCCCAGGGTGACATGGGCGGAAGCGACGTTGTTGCGGTACTTGATGGTGCCGGTGCGACCATCTTCGTCGATTGCCGGAGTGAAATCCCAGCCTTTCGAGTCGAGAAAATCCCCACCCGCGGCGATCGAAAAGTCACCGAACTTCTTGCCGAATGCGATGCTCGGGTAGATGGTGGAGAAAGAGCCCCCCATCAGTCCAACCTCGAGGCCGTTCAGGTCCTCGGCCGTCTTGGTGACGATTTTGATCACCCCGGCAAAAGCGTTGGTGCCATAGAGGGTGGAGCCGGGGCCGCGGATGATCTCGATCCGCTTGACCATCGAAATGGGCACCTGCTCCAGATAGAAACTCCCCACCGGGGTCTCGTAGATGGGGTGGTTGTTGATCAGCATCAAACTCTTGTTGTTGTAGTGGGTCTGCAGGTTGCCGCGGAAAACCACCGAAGGATAGCCGAAGTGGGTCTCCTCGACGTGTACCCCGGGCACGAAGTTCAGCACCTCGTACAAGTTGGTGGCCCCCATCCGCTGGATATCCTCGGCAGTCAGCACGCTGATGATCGCCGGGGCATCCGAGATCTTCTGGGCCGCCTTGCCGGCCACGGTCACCTCGGTATTCAGCAGATCCTCCAGGGAAATCTCCGCCACATCGACAGGAGTTTTCGGGGGCTCTTCCTTTTCCTGGGCAGAAACAACGAGCGGAAGACAAAGAAACACTAGGATCAGGATCAACGCTTTCATCATGCCACCTCCTGTTGTCTTCGAATCGCAACCAGAAAACCTGTTTTGCCAGCGCCACCAGATGCTACTCCAGAGAAAAAACGATTGCAAGCGCCGAAAGCGAAAATCTAGAAAAAAAACCCCGGGCAAACCGCAGGCCAATCGAACCATCGCCGCGGTCCGCCTCCGGGGCCAGCCCGAAAAACCATCACCTGGGGCCTCCTGCTATCGCAGAATCTTGATTATGGCCTTGCCTTTGGCCAATTCATCCACCAACTTGTCCAGATAACGGATCTTTTGTAAGAGCTTGTCTTCTATTTCTTCGACCCGGCAACCACAAATCACTCCGGTGATTTTTGCTGCGTTCGCATTGAATCGGGGGGCCTGAAAGAAAAATTTTTCGAGATCATTTCTCTTGTCGATTTGTTGTTGCAACGATTTCCTGTCGTATCCCGTCAACCAAAAGATGACTTCATCCAGTTCTGATCGAGTGCGGCCGTGTTTCTCCACCTTGCTCACGTACAATGGGTAAATGTCGGCAAAAATCAACTTGAACACCCTGTCGGTATTCATATTATTCAGGTCTTTTCAGCTCGGGACGGGCCCGTTTT
>CAZTNO010000053.1:0-12742 GCA_964614865.1 uncultured Clostridia bacterium | reverse complement strand
GCAACAGCCAGGCCGACCAGGAAGCGCTCGAAGAGTTGAAGGCACTGGGCTACCTGTAGAAACACCCAAATCGTTTTTTCTCCGCCGAAAAAAGGGATCGCCCTGCCGAAACGGGGCCCCTCAGTTCACGTAGCCGAGGGTCTTGAGGTTGTCCAGGTTCTTGCCAAAAGCCTTCCTGCCCGCCCCCCGCGGCGGGTAGTCGTGCTTGTTCAGGTAGTGGTAGTAGAGTTTGTCCATCTGGGCAAAGGTCTTGCCCTCGCTGGCGATCCGGTTGCGTTGCTCGAGGGGGTCACTGGCCAAATCGAAGCACCACGCCCCCTGGGACAAGCCCAACTGGTCCTGGATCGAGCGGTTCACCGAGATGTAGCTCTTGCCGCGATAGATCACGGTATGGCTGAACAAACCGTAGATGAAGAGCTTGCGCTCGGGAAACTCGTCGAACAGCGACACCCCCTGGATCTCCTTTTCGAGCTTTTTCCCCACCACCTCTTTTGCCACCGTGGGCAGCAGATCCATGAAGCTGACCGGACGATCGATCCGCGCAGGTGACCTGCCGGGAAAAGAGACGATCAGCGGAATGCGGGTGCTGGTCTGGAAGGTGAGCGGCCCGTGGTCGAAGAAGAGGTTGTGCTCACCCAGCTCCTCGCCGTGGTCGGAACTGACGATCACCACCGTACTGTCGCCGTACTGCCGGCGCACGATGTCCAAAATGCGGCCGATGCGGTCGTCCACGTAACGCAGCGCACCGTCATAGAGATCGATGAAATCACCCTCGCATGCGCCCCCCGCGGCGATCCGCTCGAGCTCCGGGCGGGTGCCGGCGATCACCTTCTTGCCGATCTCCTGGATCAGCCTGCCGCGGGATCCCGGAACGGGCCGCACGAACTCGGCCGGGGGGAGGTAGGGGGCGTGGGTGTCGATAAAGTGCAGCCAGAGAAAGAAGGGTTTGTCGTGCTTTTCGCCCAGAAAGGCCAGAGCGTCTCGGGTGATGGGCTCGGCCGTCTTTTCCTTGGCCACCCCCTCTTTCCACACCTCGGTGTAACGGGAAAAACCACGATTGAATCCATTTTCGATCGACAGATTGGCGTTCTCGACGATGGCCGCGGTGTCGTAACCCGCTTCGGTCAAAAGCTCGGCCAGGGTGCGATTGCCGGGGTGAAGCAGGTCCGGCCCCGGAGCGGTCCGGTGGAGGACGGGGTGGAGCCCCGTCAGCATCGAGGCGATCGAGGCCGAGGTCTTGGGAATCGGGCAATAAGCCTGGGTGTACACCAGCGAACGAGCGGCCAGGTTATCGAGCTGCGGGGTGGTGCCGCGGTCGTAGCCATAGCAGCCCAGGTGGTCGGCCCGCAAGGCATCGACGGTGATGAGTACGACATGGTGGCGGGGCGCCGCTTTTCTGGGGCAACCGGTGAGCAGAGCGAGGACGAGCAACAGGGGGATCAGCGCAACAAAAATAGCCCTTGAACGGTTCATCTGTCGATTATATCACAGCCCCCTGCCCCTCCAGCGCCCGCCATACGGCCGACTCCACCTCGTCGACCGTGATCGCCTCAAGGCAGGCGACCTCCCGGCAGTCGGGGAAAATTCCGTCGTGGTAGCAGGGGGCGCAGGGCATTTTTTCAGCTTTCCACAGCGCCACGCTGCGCTCGGTGAGCGGTTTCTTCTCGTCGGGCCGGGTGGGGCCGAACAGGGCGATCACCGGACGGTTCACCGCCGCGGCGAGGTGCATGAGCCCCGAATCGTTGCTGACCACCAGGCCCACGGCGGAAAAGATCGCCGCCGCTTCGGCAACCGAGGTGCGGCCGCACAGGTCGAAAACCCGGGCGCCCGAGGCCGCGATCTGCTGGCCAAGGGGCACGTCACCGGGCCCGCCGACTACCACCACCCCCAAGCCACGTTGCCCCAGCCGCGCGGCCAATTCGGCGAAATGCCCAGATGGCCACCTGCGACTGGACATCGTCTCCTTGACATTGGCGGCCCCTCCGGGAGCCAAGGCGACCCACCGGCCATCGCCCCCCAACCCGGAGGCCAAGAGGCGATTGGAACCCTGTTGCCGCTCCTCGCCGGTCAGGGGAAACCCCAGACGATAGCTGGCCGGCACCGCCCCGGCGGCCATGGCCAGCCGGGCGTATTGGAACACGTGGTGGGCGATCCCCGAGACGTCGACCGGGCGGTTCAGCCAGCGGTTTTTTCTCGCCGCAAATCCGATACGCACCGGGACCCCGGCCAGGCG
Organism: uncultured Clostridia bacterium; assembly: GCA_964614865.1. Lineage (GTDB taxonomy): Bacteria > Acidobacteriota > Aminicenantia > UBA2199 > UBA2199 > CAZTNO01. The sequence continues at coordinate 10,509 of CAZTNO010000053.1, read as the reverse complement.
CAGGATGGCTGCGTACCGCGAATCGCGGTGAAAGTTGAAGCCGCAGTCGGGGCGCAGACGACGCACCTGGCGGGCCAGCCGCACCACCTCGGCCAGCTTGCCCGCAAACGAACCGTGAAAGATCACCCGGTCGTCGGAAACGATCAGCGAATCCAGGTCGGGATTGCGCCGGGCCACCGCCTCGATCTGGCGACCGACCACCGCGGTCACTCGCAGCCCCGACGCAGCCAGGGCCCGGATGGCCGGGGTGGCCATCAGGAAGTCCCCCATGGCGGCGATCTTGATCACCACCGCCGTGCCGCTCACCCCCCCTCCCGAAGGGTCCGCGCCCGCCACCAATCGAGCAGGTCGGCGAGGGTTTGTCCGAGCGAAAACTCGGCATTCAATCCGAATTCCCGCCGCAATTTGCCCGGATCGCCGATAATGCGGGGCACGTCGAGCGGTCGAAACTTCCCGGGGTCCACTTCGACCCGGATCGACTGGCCCGACAGCCCCAGCAGGACATCGAGCAGGTGCTGCGCCGCGACCCCCTGGCCCGAGCAGAGGTTGATCATCTCCCCGCCCCGGGCCCGCCGCCCGATCAGGGCCAGAAAACGGGCAATGTCGCGCACGTCGGAGAAATCCCGCACCGCCGCCAGGTTGCCCACCCGGATCACCGCATCGCGCCGGCCCGCCTCGATCTCGGCGATCTGGGCGGCGAAATCGGAGGCCACGAACAGGCGGGCCTGGCCGGGGCCGGTGAAGTTGAAACTGCGCACCACCGTGACCCCGACCGTCCCCTTTTGCTGGAACAGCTGTCCCGCCATCTCCATGGCCAGCTTGGACAGCGCGTAGGGGTTCTGCGGCAACAGGGGGTGTTCCTCGGACAGCAATTCCCCTCCGGCGGCCGGGCGGTAGAGTTCGGCGGTACTCATCAAGACCAGCGGACGATTCGGCACCTCGGCTTCGAGCGCTTCGAGCAGGTTGGAACTGCCGATCAGGTTGACCGCGTAGGTGACGGAGGGATCGGCCCAGGAGACGGCGACGTTGGTGATCGCCCCCAGATGGAAGGTGAGGTCGGGGCAAAACTGCCGCACCGCATCGCGGATACCCGCCTGGTCGCGCAAATCCCGGCAGGCGACCGCCATGCCCGGGTGGGAAAAGCCCTCGACCTCGGTCAACCCCAGCAGTTCCACCTCCCCCCCCCGCAGCAACTCCTGGACCAGATGGTTTGCCAGGAACCCGGAACAACCGGTGATCAGGATGCGCTGACTCATCGCTTGCGGGAGGTAAAGAAGTCGGAGGCCATGCCCAGGTTGCCGAGGGCCACCCCCAGACGGATCTGGGAGTAGAGCTGCTGGGTAAGGGTGCCGTTGGTGGCCATCAATGCGTAGATCCGCCACTGCACGTGAAAGGTCACGCACTGGTAGTCGATGCTGACATCGACGACCGCATTGCGCAGGGCCCGCTCGGTGACATCGTAGTCGATCGCCCCCTGCCCGCTGACGGGGAACCCCGGCACCGCCAGTCGCAGGTCGCCCGAGAGGTAGGTGCGATTGTACACGTACTTGGCCGGCTGGTAGGGGCTGCGCATCGAGGAGATGCTGAAGCGCAAGCCCAGGGGGTCTTCGGTAGCGCCCAGTTCGACACTACCGGTCACCCGGGAAAACGAGCGCCGGTAGTGGTTGTAGGAGGTGCCCAGATCGACAGCCAGCCGCTGTTTGAGGCGTACCCGTAGCCCCCCCCCCAGTTCGGAGAAGGCCATGTACTGGCCATCCACCTGGCGAAACAGGTTGGCCTCGGCGGGGTCGAAGTAATACTGCTGGGAAAGCATCAGGGTAGCCAGCTCGAAAGCGGCGCCGCCGCCCTCGGCGGGCTTGACGAACAACCGGGAATTGAGGGTGGCCTGGGCGAAAGCGTAGGGGGGGAAATCGGATCCGTCGATGCGGATCAGACGATCGCTGCGGGTCGACTTGGTGGCATAGCCGGCCTCGAATTCGGGCTCGATGGTGTGCCGGAAGCGCCAGCGGGCGGCGCCGAAGGTGCGGGCCAGCAAAGGCCCGGTCAGGATTACCGAACCCCGACCGTGGGCGATCAGCAGATCCTGGCCGGTCGGCTTGCCCGTTTTAGGATCGAGGCTCTGGCCATAGAGGGTGTTGCGCGACTCCAGGCTCACCGTCCCTTTCAGCCACGGGAGCTGAAACACCGGCAGGGTGTAGCTGGGGGTGAACACGAAGCGGTCGCTCGGGATGCCGTCGGCATAGACCGGCTCATCCAGGAAACTGGTGCCGGAACGGACCGCGTGTTGGAACTCGGTGCGCAGCGAAAAGTAGCCCGGCAGGCGACCGATCTTTTTCTGCGACCAGTTGAAAGCGATGTGGGGGAACTTTTCCAGCATCGAACTGCGCAGGTTGAAGCGGAAGAAGGTTTCCTCGCGAGCCGCCCGCACCGACAGGCTGCCGCCCAGCACGTTGGCGGTGAAGTTGGCCTGGGCTTGGTAGCGGGAGTTGAGTTGACGGTCGAAGGTGGTGTCGAACAGGCGGAGGAAGAGGGGGTTGCTGGGGTGGTCGATCGAGACGGTCAACCGCGAGCCGAACAGGGAGAAGCGTTGCTCGTGCTCGGCGTTGACCACCCAGTCCGAGTAGGAGGAGAAGCCCCCCTGCCCGTCGGGGTTGGGGTTTTCGGTGAAATCGGATCGGTATTGAAAGGTGAGCAGTCGGACCGTCCCTTGGGCGGTGGGAAAAAGATAGCGGAACTCGCCACCCAGCCCGCGCCCCATCCTGGTGTAGAGGTCGGCATTCACGGTCAGGTCGAGATTGGAGCGGATATTCCAGAAAAAACTGGTTTGCAGGAAGGTGCCGCGAAGCTCGGAACTGCCGAACCGCGGAAACAGGAACCCGGTCGCCCGGCCATCCTTGGCCACCGGATAGCGCAGGTAGGGCCAAAAGAACACCGGCACCCGCTTGACCTTGAGCAAGGCCCCCACCATCTCCACGTAGCGATCCTTTTTGATCTTGCCCCGGGCGCTGGAGATGGTCCAGCGGGGCACCACCTGCGAGCAGGAGGTGAGGCGCAAACCGCGGAAGGCCATGGTCTGGCGGTCGGTCTGAGTGAGCAGCCGGGCCTCGTACTGTAAAAACGGGCTCATCAGACCGACGGCGTCGGTGAGCTCCCCGCGGTTGGCCGCAAGGTGAAAACGCAACCGTTCGCCGGTGAGCAGGGTGGTGCCCGAGTTCATGGTCACCCGACCCTCGGCGGTGAGTTCCTTGTTTTTCAGGTCGTAGTGCAAGGAATCGGCCAGCAACCGGTAGTCAGAGAACTCGGCCTCCACGTTGCCGGTGAAGGTCCAGGATTCTTCGTCCTGGGTCTGGTGGTCGGCGCGAATCACCGGTTTTTTGGATTCCTGCGCCCCCGCAACCCATGGCCATCCGACAAACAGCAAAAGAAACAGGCAAAGGCACTTCACGTTGTCTGGATTCTACCACCTTCGCCGCGGTGCAAGCAAGGCCAGAAGGGTGTTTCCCCGACGTTTGCGAAGTGCTACAATCCACTTGACCTCCGGCATTCACCGGGGGGTGAGGAGGGTGTCATGACGAAATCGTGGCCACACAAGTTCCACTGGCTCGGCGTACTGGCGGGGCTGACTTTTCTTTCCGCCTGCTCGATGAGTTTCCCCGGCGAGGGGTACGTCACCCCCGACTACGGCGTGCGGGTGGTGCTGCAGATCGATCCCGACGATGCCGAAGTGCGGCTGAACGGGCGTTTGATCGGTGCCGCCTACGAATTCGACACCGCCCGCACCGCCTTGCGCCTCGACCCCGACCAGGACGAACTGGTGCTTCAGCGCAAAGGCTACCAGGAAGAGGTGGTGGAGCTGGATGGCCTGCCCCGCCGGGCGACGGTGCGCTTGTCGCTGCGCCCCCTATCCAGGCTACGCGCCCCCTTTGCCGGCAAGCCGGCCCCGAACCCGCGCCCGGAACCCAGGCCCGACCAACCCGCCCCGTCCACGGGCCAGACTGAGCCGCTCGCCCCCCTGCCCGAGGCAGAGGACGAAGGGCCGCTCGCGACCCCCGAAGCGGCGGTCACCCTGGAGGTCGTTCCCGAAGGGAGTACCATCTATCTGGACGGCAAGTTCTTCGGCCTGGCCCCCGAAAACGGCCGCATCGACCGCTTGGTGCTCGGCGCCGGAATCCACCGCTTCGAGGTGTTCCACCCCGGCTATCGCCCCGCCCAAAAGGAGATCCAGGTCGACAAGGCCCGTTCGCTGGTGGTGAAAATCATCCTGGTCAAAGAGTGAATCTGACCCTCCCCCGAAGGGAGGGTCAGCGGATGCGCTTGCCTTCGAGATCTCTGCCGTTCTGGTGCAGCACCAGGCCGCTCACCTTGCCGGCGGCGTCCTTCACGAAGGTGATCTGCGCGTCCACATCTTTGTAGAAGAACTCGGTTTCCCCGCCGGGAAACACCTGGAAGCGGGGCTGCCCGGTGGCCTGCACGAACAGTTTGCCCCCTTCGAGGGTCACGGTCAGCACAAACCCCGGCACCAGTTGGTATTCGCCCGCAAGCAGCGCCAGCCACTCGGGTTTCAGCGAAACTTCGGCCCGCCGCTTGGCCGGGGGGGGAAGCTGGTTGTCGAGCAAATAGAACCCGATGTCGTCGATATCGCTGGCCGAATTGTGCAGCACCACCACGCCGGTTTTTTGTTTCGGGACCAGACCCACGAAAGAGTGGTAGCCGCCGGTCTGCCCGTTGTGCCAGACGATTTCACCCCCGGGGCTCCTGGTGACCAGCCAGCCCAGTGCGATTTCGGTGTTCCCCCCCACCGGGCGCTGGGGTTTGTGGCTGCGTTTCAGTGCGGCGGGCAGCGGGCTGTCGTCGGCCGCCAGGTTGGCCTGCACGAACCTTGCCATATCCCTGGCGGTGGAACGAAGCGCCCCGGCTCCGGCCAGGGTAGGCAAGTCCCACCCGGGAACTGGGTTGCCCGCCCCGTCGTGGCCGATGGCCAGGCGCTCCTTCATGGCCGGGGTCAGCGTGATCGCCGTATCTTTCATGGCCAGCGGGGCCAGGATTTGCCCCCGCACCATCTCCTCGTACCCCACACCCGCCTTCAAGGCCAGGGCATGGCCCAGCAGCCCGACGCCGACGTTGGAGTACTCGAAGCGGCTGCCGATCTCCCGGGTCAACTGGTGGGACCCCAGGAAATCGTAGAGTTGCGGCACCGAGTAGCGGCTGTAGGGATTGGTTGGATTGTCGGCCGGCACGAGGTTTGCGGGCAACGTCGGCAGCCCCGAGGTGTGGGTGGTCAGGTCGAGGAGGGTGATCGCCCGGCCATCACGCTCGGGAACGCGCACCTCCGCGGGCAACAGGCTCTTCACCGGGGTGGTCGGGGCGACTTCGCCCCGTTCCCACATCCCCGCCAGCACGGCGGCGGTGAACACCTTGGTGACCGAGCCGATTTCAAAGACCGTGTGTTCGTCGAGGACGGGCAGGCCGCCCGGGCCCGCCGCTCCGGCGGTGACGTAGCGCACCCCTTTGGGGGATATCAGCGCCACCACCATGCCCACATCGGCCTTGGGGTCGAGTCGGTCCCGCAGCAGGCTGCGGATGGCCTCGTCGGTCAACGCCTGCCCCCACGTGGGCAACCCGGCAAAAACGAATAGCAGGGCGATTGCCCCGGCAAGGCTGCGAATGGTGTTCATGATTTTCCTCCTGGATGAACCGACCAGCGATATCGCCCCCGATTGTACCCCGCGAAAGGACCAGGAGACAATCCCCCCCGCTCAGGGGCGGTACTGTTCAAAGAAGTCGGGTTGGCGGGTCCGCAACCAGTCCAGCAAGCGGCTGGCCGCCCGTTCCCCCTCGCGCCACCAGTCGGTGGCGATGCCGTCCCGGGTGAGCTCGCGCAACAGTTCCCGCCCCTCCTCGCCCAGCGGGGCGGGCAGGCGCCGGGAATGGGCACTGCCGGCGAGGGGGACGAAGTGGTGGCACTGGGCGCGAATCGAGTGTTTTCGATGGAGGCGACGGATGGTGGCCACGGTGGACTGGCGCTCTTCTGCCGTTTCGCCCGGGTAGGCGAAGATGAAGTCGAGGTTGGCGGCAAACCCAGCCTCCGCGGAAAGCTCGAGCGCCCGTTCGACCGCCTCGAGGCCGTGCCCCCGTTTCTCGCTCCGCAAGCGCCCCTCGCTGCCGCTCTGGGCCCCGAAAGTCAGCCGGCGGTTGCTGACCCTCCCCCGCAACAGGGAAAGCAACTCCGCCGAAACGGTATCGGGTCGGATCTCGGAGGGGAAGATGCAGTACTCGACCCAGGGAAACCCCCGCGAAAGGGCGGCTTCGAGCAGCCAGGAAACGGCTCCCAGGTCGGTTTTCCCGGGGGCCGGGGCTTCGAACTCGAGGGCCGAGGGGGCGATGAAACCCACCCGGCGCGCGCCGAGCAGGCGCAGCCGGTCCAGGTATGCGCCGATCCCCGCCCGGGAGCGAAACTCGACCGGCTGATTGCCCGTCTGGCAGTACCGGCACCGCCAGTGACACCCGCGCATGATCTCGAGCGGGGGCATGGTCGGCAAGGCGGGGGTCAGGGGGAGGGCTCCATCGAGCGACCCCCCGCCGCGAATCGTCCACGGGGCCACGGGCAGGGTGCCGTCGAGCCAGCGGCGTCCGAATTCGGGCAAACCGGCTTCGCCGGCGCCTACCACCACGCCATCGAAACCTGCCGCCAGGGTGAGTTCGGGATCGCCGCTGCTGTGCGCCCCGCCGGCCACCAGCAGCGGCCGCCTGGCAGCAGAGAAGTTCGCCCGCAACTCCTCGATCTCGTCTGCCACCTCGGGCAAATGGGGGGTCATGAACGAATAGAGGAGGGCGTCGTCACCACCGAGGTTTTCGGGCGGATGGTCTTGCCAGAAAGCGATCGGCGCCTCGCCCGCCAAACCGCTGGCGGTCCAGATGGAGGCCAGCAGCGGGACGGTCAGGCGGCTTTCGGGACGCACCCGGAAGACGATGCGCGGGAAACCCAAAGGGTGCCTTTCCCGGACGGGGAGAGGATAAATCAGCCGGCCTGCTGCCGGCGGACGATATCGAGTTTCAGGCGCAGGATGCGCTGGGTTTCGGCTTCGGCCTGCCAGGTCTCGGCATCGAGCCCGGCGGCGACGCCCCCCCCGCTGCGGGCCAGCGACTCGGCGAGTTGCCGCTCGAGAGCCGCGACATCGAGCTCTTCGCCCGGTTCGACCAGGTCGGCCAGAATGACCACCTGGTTGCCGTGGTTTTCCAGAAAACCGCCCGAAACAAACAGGGAATGGCAGGCCCCGGTGGTTTCGCGGTAGTGGACTTCGCCGGCCCCGAGTTCGGTGACGTAGGGGCGGTGGTCGGCAAGAACCCCGGCCAGCCCGGCCACCGAAGGGACGTACACCTCGCTCACCTGGGTATGCACAACGCTCCCGGTGGGGGTCAGGATCTGCAGATCGATCGGGCCAGGCATCAGTAGCCCATTTTCTTGGCGTTGGCCAGGGCGTCCTCGATCCCGCCGCACATGTAGAAGGCCTGCTCGGGCAGGGCGTCGTACTTGCCCTCGCAGAGCTCCTTGAAGCTGCGCACGGTATCGGCGATCTCGACGTACTTGCCGGTCATGCCGGTGAACTGGGCGGCGACGAAGAAGGGCTGCGAGAGGAATTTCTGGATCTTGCGGGCGCGGGCGACGATCACCTTGTCCTCGTCGGAGAGTTCCTCCATGCCCAGGATGGCGATGATGTCTTGCAAATCCTTGTAGCGCTGCAGGATCTCCTTGACCCGGCGGGCCACCGCGTAGTGCTCCTGACCCACGATGTGCGGGTCGAGGATGCGCGAATAGGAGGCCAGGGGATCGACGGCGGGGTAGATGGCCATCTCGGTCAGGGCACGCGAGAGGTTGGTGGTGGCGTCGAGGTGGGCAAAAGTCGTCGCCGGCGCGGGATCGGTATAGTCGTCGGCCGGCACGTAGATCGCCTGAACAGAGGTGATCGACCCCTTGCGGGTGGAGGTGATCCGTTCCTGCATCTCGCCCATCTCCGAGGCCAGGTTGGGCTGGTAGCCGACGGCCGAGGGCATGCGGCCGAGCAGGGCCGACACTTCAGACCCCGCCTGGGTGAAACGGAAGATGTTGTCGATGAAGAGCAAAACGTCCTGGTTCTCCTCGTCGCGGAAGTACTCGGCCACGGTCAGCCCCGACAGGGCCACCCGCAAACGGGCCCCGGGCGGCTCGGTCATCTGGCCGAAGACCAGGGCGGTCTTCTTGATGACGCCCGACTCGGTCATCTCCAGCCACAAGTCGTTGCCCTCCCTGGTGCGCTCGCCGACCCCCGAAAACACCGAAAAACCGCCGTGCTTCATGGCCACGTTGTTGATCAATTCCTGAATCAGCACCGTCTTGCCGACGCCGGCGCCGCCAAACAAACCGATCTTGCCGCCCTTCAGGTAGGGCTCGAGCAGGTCGATCACCTTGATCCCGGTCTCGAAGAGCTGAAGGCGCGTGTCCTGCTCTTCCAGCGAGGGGGCGGGGCGGTGGATGGGGTAGCGCTTCTTCTCGTTCACCGGCCCCATGTTGTCGACCGGCTCGCCGATCACGTTGATCACCCGGCCCAGCACTTCGCGGCCCACCGGCATGGTGATCGGCGCCCCGGTATCGACCGCCTTCATGCCTCGCACCAGGCCGTCGGTGGGGTGCATCGACACCGTGCGCACCCGGTTCTCGCCCAGGTGGTACTGGGTTTCGGTGACGATGCGCACCGCCGGCTGGTTGCCGGTGGCGGGGGCGGTCACTTCGATGGCGTGGAAGATCTCGGGCAGCTTGCCATCGGGAAATTCGATGTCGATGACCGGGCCGATGACTTCGACCACCCGGCCGACGTTGGCTTCGTGTTTGGGATCGGCGCTCATGGTTCCTCCTCTACGCGTTCAACGCCTCGGTGGCGGTGATGATTTCGAGCAGCTCCTTGGTGATCGAGGCCTGGCGGAGCTTGTTCATGGTCAGGGTCAGGGTGCGGATCATGTCACTGGCGTTGCGGGTGGCCAGATCCATGGCCAACATGCGGGCGGCGTGTTCGGAAGCCACCGATTCCAGCAGCACCTGGTAGATGCGGGACTGCACGTAGCGCGGCAACAGGGCCGACAGCAAACCCTCGGCCCCCGGCTCGAGGATGTACTCGATTTCACCGGGAGCACTCCCCTCCCACTCGAACTCCAGGGGGAAGAGCCCCGCCACCGCGACCTGCTGCCGCGAAGCCGAGAGGTAGGCCGTCGACACCGCCACCACCGAGCGGGCTTCGCCGCGCAGGAAACGCCCGGACAGGAAATCACAGACCTCGCGGGCGTCGGCAAAGGAGAGCCGTGACATGATCGCGGGGAAGGAACGGAGGAGCGGCACCCCCCGCTTGGCAAAGTGGCGGATCGCCTTGAGGCCGATGGCCACCAATTCGATTTTCGCCCCCTCGGCCTCGAGGGTGGCGATCTCTTCTTCGGCCCGTTTCAGCACCCGGGTGTTGAAGGCGCCGCAGAGGCCCTTGTCGGAAGTCACCACCACCAGCAGCACCGCCCCGGTCTGCGGATGCCTCAGCAGGGGCTGCTCGGCAGGGAGGGTCGCCTGCCCGATCGCCGTCAACAGGCGTTTCAGGCCGGCCTGGAAGGGGCGGCCGCGGCCGAGATCCCCGCTGGCCCGGCGGAGTTTGGCCGCCGACACCGTCTTCATGGCTCGGGTGATCTTCTGGTTGTTGCGCACCGATTTGATGCGGCGCCGCAACGAGATCAGGTTGCCGGCCATGACTCACCCCCCGAGCGAGGTCTGAAATTCCGCCGTGAAAGCCTTGAGGGCATCGTGGATGCGCGGTTCCAGTTCCGGCGAGATGACCTTGCGATCGCAGATTTCCCGGAAGACATCGGGATGATGGCTCTCCACGAACCCCAGCATGCCATCGATGAAGCCATGCACGGCGGCGATCGGAAAGGGGTCGAGGTAGCCCTTGGTGCCGGCAAAGATCGACACGATCTGCCGCTCGACGGGTTGCGGCACCCCCTGATCCTGTTTGAGCAACTCCGACAGGCGCCGCCCCCGGTCGAGCTGGGCCAGGGTCGTCTTGTCGAGGTCGGAACCGAACTGGGTGAAGGCCTCCAGTTCACGGAACTGGGCCAGGTCGAGTTTCAGCGAACCGGCCACCTGCTTCATGGCCTTGATCTGGGCGTTGCCGCCGACGCGCGACACCGAGATGCCGACGTCGATGGCGGGGCGCTGGCCGGCGTTGAACAGGTCGGGCTGCAGGTATATCTGGCCGTCGGTGATCGAGATGACGTTGGTCGGGATGTAGCCCGAGACGTCGGACGCCTGGGTCTCGATGATCGGCAGGGCGGTCAACGATCCCCCGCCCCGCTCCTTGTTCAGTTTGGTGGCCCGCTCGAGCAGGCGGGAGTGGAGGTAGAACACGTCGCCCGGGTAGGCCTCGCGGCCAGGGGGACGTCGCAGCAGCAGCGAGATCTGGCGGTAGGCGACGGCGTGCTTGGAGAGGTCGTCGTAGA
>CAZTNO010000052.1:0-12813 GCA_964614865.1 uncultured Clostridia bacterium | reverse complement strand
TGGGCGGGTTGGCATACTCGTAGCCTTTCAGAAAGAACCCCTCGGTCGGCATGTAGAGCTTGAAGTAGATCCGGTTGCTGCGCCGCAGGTTGTTCAGGGCGCGGATCAGGGGGGCGAGCTGGTTGGGGAAGTAGCCGGTCTTGATCACCTTGGTGTCGAAATCGACCATCTCCTGGGCATCGGCGGCCATCAGGTAGAACACCGTCCCCGGGGGGAGGTTGGGAGCCTTCAAGGTGATCTTGTCGCTGACCGCCTGCCCCCGGTCGTTCTGCATTTGCAGCTCGAGTTCCATCGGTTCACCGGGCAGAAAGGCGGCCCGGTTGATCAGCACGTTCTCGAGCTCGGTGCGGCGCATGGTCTCCACGCCGTTCAGCTCGATGTCGATCTTCTGCACGCGCACCGCCTTTTCCCGGTTGTTGAGCAGAAAGTACTGCACCGCCATCATCAGGTTGGCGAAATCGTCGTAGGCGGCGCTGCCCGAGTAGAAATCGTCGATCACCACGTTGTCCTGCCCCTCGACGAAGATGCGGCAGTTGACCCCCACCGCCTGGAAGCCGTATTGCTGGAACTCGGTCTGGAAGATGTTGCTGAGGGACACGTAGGTCAGCGAAGGGGTCAGCAGCGGGTGGTTGACCAGCTCCAGGTTGAAACTGCGGCCATGGTTCTTGACGAAAACCTTCATGGGGATCATGCGCGGCGACTTGCCGAGTTCGGCCATCACCGCCGAGTAGCGGTCCTGCTGGACCACCCCGACCTGTTGCCGGGTGGAGACGAGCTTGAAGGGGCTTTCGTAGGAGGGGACCACGGAAACCACCTCGGCCTTGTGCAGGGGGAATTCCACCGTACCCACGTTGAAGAAGGGATGGCCGAAGATGTAGGCCTTCTGGCCGTCCACGCAGGTGACGGTGCCCGAGGCCGAGTACTCGAAATCGCCGCGGACCAGGGGGATCGACACGGCATCGGCGGCGGCGAGGGGGGCCAGCAGGTCGGACGCCGCGGTCTTGCGCCCCGCCTCCTCGGACACTTGGCCCGAGCCCAGGGGGCCGAACACCGGGGTCAGAAAGGAGGCGGCCTCGGAGGTGATGCCGCGGGCAGAGGCCAGCAACCGGATGGGATCGAGCCCCGGGGCGGGGCTCAGCGACATGCGCCGGACCAGTTCCTTGCGGATCAGGTCGGCGATGTTCTTGACGTTTTCGCGCGAGACGTCCATCTTGATGTTGGAGATCTCGACGCTGTAGCCGGGGTTGTTGAACTCGTCGGTTTTCAGGATGTCCTCGATCGGGGTCACCCCGGCGATCGGCTTTTTGGAGAACGAGAACCCGTAGGAGACCGACCCCATCAGCCGGCCGCCGATGTAGACCGGTGAACCGCTCATGCCCGAGATGATGCCGCCGTCGTTGAGGGCGGGGTTGTCGAGTTCGACGATGATCAGGTTCTTGCCGGGGGCGAACTTCTCCAGCACCCCCAACACCTTGAACTGGAAGGTCTCGGCCCGGGTCCCCTTGAAGATGGTCTTCCCCTCGCCGGTCATGCCGGTCTTCACTTCGCTCAGCTTGAAGATGTCGAGGGCGGAGAGGGGGAGGAATAAGGTCAGCAGGGCAACGCAGGGCAACAGGGGACGCTTCATGAAAACTCCACGTAACGGCGGGTGAGATCGAGGAACTGGTTGAACTGGAAGGGCTTGAACAGGAAATCGCTGACCCCCAGGCTCCGGAACGGGGCCTGATCGAGGTCGCTCTCGCCGGTCATCAGCACCAGCGGCAGGGAGGGGTGGCCAGCGCGGATCGCGGCGATCAGGTCCCGGGAAGATCCACCCTCCAGGTTGAGGTCGAGAAAAACCATCTGGTATGGTTTGCGCGGAAGCTCGGCCAGCGCCTCGCTGCGGCTGGCGACCGCGGTGCCGCACCCTCCCGCCAGGTCGAGGAAATCGCACATCAACTCGCGGATCGACTCTTCGTCATCGACAATCAAAACGTCTTTGGCCATTTCACCCTGCCTGGACGGTCCTGTTTTATCTGCTTATCTTACGGAAAAGCGGGGTAAAAAGCAAGCCGCCGCACGTGTCGCCGGACACCTCCCCCGTGCAAACGGAAGAACTCCTAATTCCAGGGGTCGGTGACGGTCTTCTCGCGGAAGGTGTAGGTCAGGCCGAAGGCCAGGCTCGTGGCGCCGAGGTGGGTATCCACGCTCTCCCTGGGCCGGAAGTTGCCCGGCTCGGGCCAGTGGCCCCACTGCCGCAGCAGGCCCGCCTCGAGCATCACCGAGGAGGAGACGTCGACCGCCAACCCCAAGGTGAAGCCGGCAAGCACGATCCGCTCGCCGTTGCGGTCGGTGTACAGCTGGCGATCGGCAAAGTACCCCCCGCGCACCTTCAGCGGACGCTTGAACACCGTCAGCCCCTGCTCGGCGCCGAAACGCCAGTTCACGACGTCCTGCTGGCTGAACGAGAAGAAGTCGCGAATCGGATAAGGCAACTCCACGGGGGCATCGTAGTAGTTGCGGATCAGGCTTTTCGACCAAAGGATACGGGAACTCTCCACGCTCAGGGTCAGCCGGGGCAGGGGCTTCAGGGCCAGCCCAAAAGCGTAGTGTGCGGGCAGGGTGACTTCGGCCAGGCAGGAATTCTCGGTGCGGGTCTGGCCGTCAGCGGTGGTGACGATGCCGAGGTGGCTCGATTCCAGTTCGTCGGTCATCCCGGTGTGGTAGGTGGCGCCGAGGCGCAGCCAGGAGAACGGGGTCAGCAAGGCGCCGAGGATTATGCTCCGCCCCTTGAGCTGCTCGGTGTAGGTGTTGTCGTAGACGATTCCTTCCCATTCGTACACATACTGGCTGGTGCCGGTGTTGAAGAACTGCTGCACGGTGACTCCGACCGACAGGAAGCGCTGCCAGCGAAAAGCGGCCGAAACGGCCAGCACGTCGTTACCCTCGGTCCCGGTCATGTCCAGGGTGATCCGCTGGAGCGGGCGCTCGGGATCGGTGGAGGCGAGCTCCGTCTCGCGGTAGCCGCGAAAACCGTAGAGGACGTAGGGGTAGTAGCTCAGGGAAAAGCTCCAGTCGAGCCCGACAAAACGGGTCGGCAACGAGATCGAGAAGAAGTCGATGTGGTTCAGGTGGGTGTTGGTGCGAGAATTGAGCACCTCGTCCTGGTGGTTGCGTCGCCGCTTTTCCGGATCGTAGCGGTGATCGATGCGGTTGGCCCGGTAGTCGAGGTAGAAGGTGGGCGATCTCGATTCAACCAGCCCTGCCGGATTCCAGAACGCGGCGGAGGAGTCATCGGCCACCGCGGTGAAGGCATTGCCCATGCCCAGGGCCTTGGTGCCGTAGTTGAAGTTGTAGTAGCTGTACCAGGGCTTGAACTGGGAAAAGACCGGCCAGGCAAGGGCCGCCAGGGCACACGCAGCAAGCATCAGCCGTTTGTTCATGAACTCCGCCATCCGGAAACGGGGCCGCACCAACGAGATCCACCCCAAACGATTGTAATGAATTCGCTTCCCGTTGGCAAGCGCGCCCCGGAAGGGTTTGCTGCCGCTCAACCGTCGAAGATGGTTTCGGTCCGCCCCGCTTCCCCGGTGACGGTGATCCGCCGGGTCTTGAGGTCGAGCTGGAGTTCCCGTCCCGAGGTCACCCCCCCCTTCTGGCGGGTGATCTTGGCCTGATTGCGGAACAGCACCTGCTCCAGGTCGAACTTCCAGTCGAGTTCGACCGCCTCGCCACGCAGGTCGCCCCGGGTGAAGACGACCCCCTCGCGGGCCTGGATGGTCTCGACGTGGGTCCGCTGGCCGAACAGCAGTTGTAGTTTTCCCCCTTCCAGACGGTCCTCGCCCTGACGCAGGGTGGATTTTCCGGCCCAGGTGGCGGTCCGCTCCGCAGACCGCAATTCCACCGCATCACCGCTGGCGACAAAAGAGGTCTTGTCGTCCTGGAAGGCGAGCTTCACCCCGCCGCTGGCCGTGACCAAGCGATCGCCTCCGGAAAACAGCAACTGTTCTGCCGTAAGCTCGGTGTCGTCCTGGAGGAGGCGCACCTTGCCGGTAAAGCGGATCCGTTCGCTGCCCGGGTCTGCCTCCATGGCCCCGGCGGTCACGAAGGCGGGGCGAGACGAGAGGAGGACGCCGTCAGAGGGGGGGGCGAGGGTGGCCCGCACCGGCTTCTTGACGACCACGCGGTTCCGGTCGGGATCCAGAGTCAACTCATCGGCCTGGAAGGTGTTGCCCTTGGAGGTCACGCGGCTGCCCCCCCCCGACAACACCAGCGACCCGGCGGTGAGGTCGTAGTCGAGCAGGTCGCCGCGCCCCTCCACCTCTTCCTGGGTGAAGCGGCATTCGCCCTCGACGTGGAGGGTGTTCAGCTTGCCCGCGGGACCGAAGGCCAGGGTCATGCGGTTACCGAGCACCACCAGTTGCCGGGTTTTCTGCAGGGTGATGGTGCCGGGGGTGAGCAGTTCCAGCCGCCGCAGCGACTGCCGCTCGGGATCGAGCTCGATGCGCAATTGGTCGCAGACCAGCGAAGCGGTCACCTCCCCCCCCGCCAGGTCGACCGCAGTCGCCCCCAGCACCTCGATCTGTTCCACCCGGCCCGAGGCACCGACCACGCACTTGATCTGGGCGGCGGCGATGGAAAAGCCCTGCGGTCCTTCCCCACTCCGGGGGATCGCCTTCATCACCGCGTGCCCCACCGAAGAATAGGATTCGAGATGCTGGTACTTCTCGTCGAACTGGAAACTCACCCAATCCCCGCGAACCAGCAGCGAGCCACTTTCGAGAATGCCGTCGCGATCCAGGATCAGCCAGTTCTTGTCCTCGATCAACCACAGGGTTTTGGCGGCGTAACGGATCTGCTCGCCTTGCCGCTGGAAGGTCCCGCTGGCATCGAAGAACTTGAAGGTGTTGATCTTCAGGTAGCCTTCGAGCCCCCGGCCGGCAACGCCGGAAAAACCCTTGAGGACGAAGGCCACCCCACCGCCGGTGGTCAGCACGTCGAGGTCCTTCAGGTGAAAGGTTTCCGCGGTGATGGCGATGTCCTTGGAGGCGATGCGGGCCTCGCCCGAGAAATCGAAATCGTGCAGGTTGTTGGTGGCCACCCCCTCCTCTGCCGACACCACCACGTCCTGGGCGAAGTGGCCGCGCTTGAAAACGGTCGCCTCCACCCGGCGCATGCGCAGCCGGTCGGCTGTCTCCTGCTTGGATTCGGCGCAGCGGACCCGCAGGGTCTGCCGGTTCTCCTGGTTGAACGCCGAGTAGGAAACGTCGATGCCGTCGGCATGGGCGGGGACCTCGGGAGCCTTCGGGGGGGGCTTGCTAAGGCGCACGGCCAGCAGGGCCACCAGGAGCAAGCCGAGCAGGGCGATCACCGGTTTCAGCCAACGGGCCGGGGTACTGCGCCGACCGATCCGCTCAGTCATGGGGATACAGGGCGGCCAGATCGGCCAAGTACTTCTCGGCAAAGAGTTTGGCCCCCGCCTGCGACAGGTGGGAGTTGGTCTTGCCGTAGCCCCCGTCGAGAAACAGCCGGGAGTCAGCGAGGGGGAAGGCGGCGCGGTCGCTGTAGTTCAGGAACGTGACCCGCGGATGGCGCTGGAGCAGGGCGTCCATGGCCCGGGTGAAACCGCGCTTGTTGAAGTTGGTCAGGTAGGTGCCGATGTAGTCGGGGAGGGTCATCAACACCGTCTTCACCCCGTCCCGCTCCAATTCGGTGAGCAGTTTTTCCAGGTACTCGCCCTCGACCCCCGGGGGGCGGAAGAAGAAGACCTTGGGAAACTTCCGGGGCATCCGCTCGTCGATCCTGCCATCCGATGGTTCGCCGGTGTAGGCCGCCATAGCCAGCGGATCGCTCTCGATCAGCAGGTTGGGCTGGGGGGTGAACCGCTCCTGGAGCTGCTTGATCATGCTGTTGATGAACTCGTCGATGCGGGGCTTGTGAACTTTTAAAAGTAGCCATTGCCCGGCGGGAGATTCGTCTTCCCCCGATACCTGGGGAAAGCGGAGCAGCAATTTCCGCTCGGAAGTGATGTTGTAGACGAAGTAATCGAGGCCGTAGACGACCATCTTGGGCACGCCCAGGCGCTTCTTGTATTCCAGGTAGAAGTGGTAGTTGTACTTGGGCCCCTTGCCGACAAATGCCTCCTTGAACGCCTTCACCCCCAGTTTCTCCTCGAAGTATTTGGGGTGAAGCCCCTCGTACGAGCGGCTGGTACCGAGGATCAGCACCTGATATCCGCTTGGATCGGGGATTTTCTTGAGTTTTTCCTCGAGCGAAGAGGTCTGATAGAACGAGCGTTCGTAGCGTTGAAACAGCCGGAACAACCCTTGGTCGAAGACCAGCAGCAACCCGAGCACCAGCAGGAAATCGCCGATCAGGGCGGCGGCCTGGATCCGAGTGGTTCTAGAAGCGGAAGTAGATGAACTCATTGTTGGAGTCGACGGCAAGCACGAGGATCAGCAGGCAGAACAGGGCGAATCCGGCCAATTTCAGCGGCCTGGGCACCCGCCTCCAGCCCGGACGCCGGGAAAACCCGTGGGCCAGCGATTCGCCCAGCAAAAACAACAGGATCAGGGCGGCATTGATCACCAGGTTGACCACCCCGGACAAGGGCAGTTTGAACTGCATCCAGCGGATGTACTGGTAGGCGGCCCCCAGGGTGGGGGCGCGGAAAAAGATCCAGGCAAACGCGACCATGTGGAAGGTGAGGAACACCCCGATCGCTGCCTGAAAACGGGGAAAGTTCTTCAGCCCCGAGCGGCGGACCCACCGTTTGCGCAGGTTCTTGCTGGCGTTGGAGAGGATCATGAAGAAACCGAGCACCAGCCCCCAGATCACGAAATTCCAAGCGGCCCCGTGCCAGAGCCCGCCCAGGAACATGGTGACCAGTGTGCCGGCGGCATAGCTCCAGTTCTCCGCCTTGATGCCCCAGAGTCGTTCGCCCGGGATGCGGTTCATCGTGCCGTAGGCCACCGGCAGAAACAGGTAATCGCGCAGCCAGGTGGAGAGCGAGATGTGCCAGCGGCTCCAGAACTGGGTGATGCTGCGGCTGCCGTAGGGCCGGTCGAAATTCTTCACCGATTCGATGCCGAGCATGCGCGAGAGGCCGATGGCCATGTCGGAATAGCCGGAAAAATCGCAGTAGATCTGAAAAGCGTAGAAGTAGGCGCCGAAGAGCAGGTGCGCCCCCTGGTGCTCGGGCCTGGCAAATACGTGGGCCACGAACAGGGCCAGGCGGTCTGCGACCACCACCTTTTTGAAGAAGCCCCAGGCCACCTGGACCACCCCCGACTCGATGGCCAGGCGATCGAACGGGGCGGGGGCACGCAGCCTGGCCAGGAATGGGCCGGCCCGCTCGATGGGGCCTGCCAGCAACTGCGGGAAGTAGGCCACGTAGAGGGCCAGCAACCCGAGATGGCGCTCGGCGGGGATCTTGCCCAGGTAGACATCGGCCAGGTAGGAGATCAAGCGGAAGGTGTAGAACGAAACGCCCAGGGGGAGGATCCAGTCGAGAGGTCGGAAGGGGGCGCCACCCAGCAGTGGCCCCAGCAGGCTCCAGAGGGTCGCGCCCAGCAGGTCGAGGTACTTGAAGGCGATCAAAACCGAGAGCACCAGGGACAGGGCGCTCCAGAAAACAAGGCGACGATGGGCCGGTTTCTCGATAGTGGAAAGCCAGCGGGCCGCCCCGTAGGCCAGCAGGGTGGGAACGACGAGTAACCACAGGAAAGACGGGCGGGAGTAGCCGTAGAAAAAGTAGCTCGCCCCCAGGAGCAGAACCCAGCGAACCCTTTGCGGCAGCCAATAAAGGACCGCAAAGATGGCGGCAAAGAAGATCCAGAATTGAGTGGATTGGAAACTCATCGACCCAGGGCCCGTTATACCGGTTTATCGGGCGCCTGTCAACCGGCCCCGGGTGGAACGGCCCCCTGACGGAGCCGTTCCTCTCCCGGCCTGGCAAAACAAGAAAAAGCCGGGGCTATCCTTCGACGAAAATCTCGAAAAACGCCCGCGGGTGGTCGCATACCGGGCAACGCTCGGGGGCCTTGGTCATTTCGGCCACGTATCCGCACTCGCGGCACTTCCAGAAGACCTTGCCGTCGCGTACGAACACCGTCTCGGTCTGCACCCGTTCGAGCAGCCGGCGGTAGCGTTCTTCGTGACGCTTCTCGATGGTGGCGATCAACTTGAAGGTGCGGGCCACATCGGCAAAGCCCTCCTCCTCGGCGATGCGGGCGAACTCGGGGTAGAGCAGGCTCCACTCCTCGTGTTCCCCCCCGGCGGCAAAACCCAGGTTCTCGGGGGTGGTGCCGATGGCGGCGGGATAGGTGGCGCAGATCTGCACCCCCTCCCCTTTCAGGTGGGCGGTGAGATGGTTGTAGAACAGCTTGGCGTGGATCCGCTCGTTGTCGGCGGTCTCCAGGAAGACGGCGGCGATCTGCTCGAAGCCCTCTTTCTGGGCGACCTTGGCGTACATGGTGTAGCGATTGCGCGCCTGGGACTCCCCGGCGAACGCCTTCATCAGGTTTTCACAGGTCTTGCTCTGCTTGAAATCCGACATTTTCTTGATTTCTCCTTGAATGATCGTGGACTCGATGGCCCCGGCTCACGCTTTCCAGAGGCCGTGCAGGTTGCAGTACTCGCGCGCAGCCAGGGTTGCCCCCTTCACGGCAAAGAAGGCCTCGGGCTTGTCGCCGGGGTTCAGGTACTGGCGGTAAAACTTGCCGTCGGCGACGAGATCGATCCATTCGATGAAGTGTTTCTCCTCCATCGGGTGGGCCACCGAGCCGATCCGGACCCAGACGCCGTCTGCCACCCGCTCGATCACCGGCACGTGTTTTTCCTTGGCCGCGTCGACGGTGTTCTCGACCATCCGCTTCATCGCTTCGCCGCAGCAGACGAGTTCACCCTCGCCGCCATGCAACACCTCGACGATCTGCCCGCAAAGGGCGCATTTGTAAACTTGGCCTCGTTCACTCATATGGGGTTCCTCCTTGGTATCTCCGGCTGCCAGCCGGGTCCCGATTGTAGACCGGGGGGAAAGCGATGTCAACCAAAAAAGGGCGCGCTGCTTTTGGACAACGACAAAAAATGGCGACCCTTGTTAAACACTATGCCGCAGGGCGGAGTATAAGCAAACGAGGGCTCACCCCACCACCCCCACGAGGAGCGAACAGAAATGAAGAGACTCTTGGCCGCCGCATGGTTGATTGCGGCATGCACGGGCTTTGGCCTGCCCCAGGACCCCGTCGCCCCCCCCACGGTGACCGCCCGGCGGTTGACCGCCCCGGTCCGGCTCGACGGCGTTTTGGACGAACCTTCCTGGCAAGGCCCCGCCACCGGCGGTTTTTTGCAGATCGACCCGCAGAACGGCGCTGCGGCTACCGAAACCACTTCGGTCTGGGTCGGGTACGACGACCACGCCCTCTACATCGCTGCCCGCATGGACGACACCCAGGCCCCCTCGATCGTGGGCAGGCTGGCCCGACGCGACGACACCGTGACCTCGGACTGGTTCATCCTCTCGCTCGACCCCTATTTCGATCGCCGCAGCGGGTTCGAATTCCAGGTCAACCCGGCGGGATCGGTGGCCGATCGGGTCCTCTACAACGACAACTGGGACGATTCGAGCTGGGACGGCATCTGGGAGAGCGCCAGTGGCAGAAACGAGCGCGGCTGGACGGTGGAGATGCGCATCCCCTACGACCAGTTGCGCTTCACCCGCCAGGAACAGGCCGTGTGGGGCATCAACTTCATGCGCATCATCCCGCGCAAAAAGGAAACCGACTCGCTGGTGCCCTTTCCCAAAGGGCAGACCGGGTACGTGTCCCGTTTCGCCAAACTGGAGGGGCTCGACGGCATCCGCCCCGGGCGGAACATCGAGGTTACCCCCTATTCGGTGGTGAGCGCTTCTTTTTCGCCTGCCGAGGCGGGCAACCCGTTCCGCACCGGCCATGAATTCCGGGGCACGGCCGGAGCCGACTTCAAAATCGGTTTAAAATCGAACCTGACCCTCGACGCCTCGATCAACCCCGATTTCGGCCAAGTCGAGGTCGACCCGGCGCAAATCAACCTGTCGGCGTTCGAAACCTACTATCAGGAACGGCGCCCTTTCTTCATCGAGGGGGCGAGCACCTTCACCTCGTTCGGCTACGGCGGCAGCAGTAGCAACTGGGGCTTCAACTGGGGCAATCCGGAGTTCTTCTACAGCCGTCGCATCGGTCGCCCCCCGCGGGGCTGGGTGGATACGGCAGGGACGGTCGACCTGCCCGACTGGACCACCATTCTCGCCGCCGCAAAAATCACCGGCAAAATCGGCGGGGCCTGGAACCTGGGCTTCCTCAACGCCTTCACCGGCAGATCCCACGCCACCATCGACCAGGACGGCCAGCGCAGCCGCCAGCAGGTAGAGCCTTTCTCCTCGTACGGAGTCCTCCGCCTGCAACGCGACTTTGGCGGAGGCAAACAAGGATTGGGCATGATTGCCACCGCCTCCCTGCACGAACGGGGCCCCCAGCCCCTGCCCCGGGTGGTTGGCAAAAACTCGTTCACCTTGGCCCTCGACGGCTGGACCACCTGGGGCGCCCGGCAGGACTGGGCATTGACCGGCTGGATCGGGGCAAGCCAGGTGAAGGGCGATGCGGCCTTCATTTCGACCTTGCAAAACTCCGCCCTGCACTACTACCAGCGCCCCGATGCCGGCCACCTGGAGGTCGACCCGGCCGCCACCACCCTGTCGGGATGGGCCGGCCGCCTGATCGTCAACCGCCAGAACGGACACCTGATCTTCAACGCGGCCCTGGGGGCCGTTTCCCCCGGCTTCGATGTCAACGACCTGGGCTTCCAGTGGCGGGCCGACCTGCTCAACGGCCATCTGGTCGCCGGCTACCGGCAACCCAATCCCGGCAAAATCTTCCGCTCGTGGTCGACCTGGATCGGCGCCCACTACTCGGGCGATTTCGGCGGCCGGCGACTGAACACCGGTCTCAACGGCAGCGCCCAGTTCTCATTGAAAAACTACTGGTCGGTGAACCTGGGCGGAAGCGTTCGTCCCCCCTCCTTTTCCCGCGACGAGACCCGCGGGGGTCCCCTGCTGAAAAACCCGTCCGCACAAAGCATCAACGCCTTTTTGTCCACCGACAGCCGCAAGGGGGTGGTGGTCGGCCTGTTCGGGGGCCTGGGAAAAACCGACGATGGTGGTTCCAGCTTTTTCCTGGGCTCAGAAATGGAGTGGAAAGCCCGCAGCAACATTTCGCTGACTCTCTCGCTGGAATGCGATTTCAGTTGCGACCAGACCCAGTGGGTGAGCAATCAGGCCGACCCGGGCTTTTCGGCTACCTACGGTACCCGCCACGTGTTCGCCCGCCTCGAGCAGCAAACCCTGGCGACCTCGCTGCGGCTGAACTGGACCTTCACCCCCCGGCTCAGCCTGCAGGCATACCTCCAGCCCTACCTTTCGGTGGGAGCCTACGATGGGTTCAAGGAGCTCACCCGCCCCGCCAGCGCCGATTTTTTCGAGTACGGGAAAAACAACTCGCGGATCTGGACCGATCACGACACCATCGGGGTCGATCCCGATGGAGCGGGGCCGGCGCGGGCTTTCATGTTCGGCAAACCCGACTTCAACTACAAGTCGCTGCGGGGGACGGTGGTATTGCGCTGGGAGTACCGGCCGGGATCGTTGCTCTACCTGGTCTGGACCCGGAACCGGGCCGATTATGCCCATCCCGGGGATTTGTCGCTGGGAAGAGACCTGGGCGACCTGCTGCGGGCCCCGGGCGACGACGTGTTCCTGGTGAAATTCACCTACCGGCTGAAGGGGTAGGCGAAGGCCTCACCCCCAGCCCCTCTCCTGAAGGCGAGGGGGCTCATTTCGTGGTGGGGCAGGTTCGAAACCTGCCCCACCCGGGAAACTCTGGGGTCCCGGAGGTCCCTTTTGTCCCTTGCGGATCCGCAGAAAACAAAACCAGGGGCGGGGAAACCCCGCCCCTCCATCAGAAACCGAAACGAGGGCAAGCCCCTACAACTACTCTTCCTCTTCCTTGATGCGCCCTTCGCGCACCGCTTCCTCGACGATCTTCTTCTGCAGCTGGGCCGGCACCTCTTCGTAGTGGGAGTGTTCCATGGTGTAGGAGCCGCGGCCACCAGTGATCGAGGTCAGGGTGGGCTCGAAATCGAGCATCTCGACCATCGGGCAGAGGGCTTTGATGGCGTGGTACTTGCCCTTGGTCTCCATGCCCTGGATGCGGCCGCGTCGTCCCGACAGGTAACCATTGATCTCGCCCATGTGATCGGCGGGGATGACCACCTCGACCTTGACGATCGGTTCGAGCAACACCGGTTTGGCCTGCTTCATGGCCATCTTGAAGGCCATCGAGGCGCACATTTTGAAGGCCATGTCCGAACTGTCGACCTCGTGGTGCGAACCGTCGTAGAGCTCAACCCGGAAATCGACCACCGGATAGCCGGCGATCACGCCCGCCACCCGGGCTTCGGAAATCCCCTTCTCGATGGCCGGGACGAAGTTGCGCGGGACCGACATGCCGACCAGCGAGTTCTCGAATTCGAAATCGGTGCCCCGGGGCAGGGGGGCCATGCGGATGAACACGTGAGCGTACTGCCCGCGACCGCCGGTCTGCTTCTTGTACTTCTTCTCGATGTCGGCCTTGCCCAGGATCGTTTCGCGATAGGCGATCTTGGGCGGCTTCATGTCGACCTCGACCCCGTACTTCTTCTTGAGCTTGTTCACCACCAGTTCGACGTGCAGCTGGCCGTTGCCCGAGATGATCGTCTCCTTGGTCTGCGGGTCGCGGGTCATCTTGACGGTGGGGTCTTCTT
>CAZTNO010000051.1:3288-12900 GCA_964614865.1 uncultured Clostridia bacterium | reverse complement strand
GTTCCTGGAAACGCTCGGTACCCGAGTCACCTACCTGCCGGTGAACGCCGACGGCATCGTCACCCCGGCGATCCTGGCGGCGGCCCTCGATAGCGAACGCACGGCGCTGGTGTCGATCATGTGGGCCAACAACGAGACCGGCCTGGTCTTCCCCATCGCCGAACTCGCCGCCCTCTGCCGCCGGCAGGGCGTCCTGTTCCATACCGACGCGGTGCAGGCGATCGGCAAGGTGCCGGTGAACGCCCGGGCCGCGGGGGTCGACTTCCTGACCTTCTCGGCCCACAAGTTCCACGGCCCCAAAGGGGTCGGCGGCCTCTTCGTCCGCGACGGCCAGTGGCTGACGCCGTTGTTCCACGGCGGCGAGCAGATGGAGGGCAAGCGGTCGGGCACCATCAACGTCCCCTACATGGTCGGCATGGGGCTGGCCATGGAACTGGCGGTGGACAACCTGGCCACCGAGGATTCCACCGTGCGCCGGCTGCGCGACCGGCTCGAAAACGCCCTGTTGGAGATCCCCGACACCGTGGTGGTGGGCCGGCGCGACCTGCGCACCCCCAACACCATCCTGGTCTCGATCCGCGGCGTCGAGGGCGAGGCGATGATCTGGGACCTCAACCAGCAGGGCATCGCCGCTTCGACGGGCAGCGCCTGTGCCAGCGAATCGCTCGAGGCCAACCCCACTTTCGTGGCCATGGGGCTGACCGACGAACTGGCCCATACCGGCATCCGCCTCAGCCTCTCCCGCTTCACCACCGAAAACGAAATCGACCGGACCATCGAGATCCTGCGCCACTCCATCGCCCGGCTGCGAGCCATCTCCTCCAGCTATTCCAGGACATGACACGAGGTACCCGATGGGTAAAAACAAACTGATCGGCGGTTCCCTCTGGGAACAGTATTCGCAGAAAGTCAGCGACCGCATGGGCAACCCGCGCCATCGCGGCGAGATCACCGAGGAGGAGGCCCGCACCCTGGGGGGCAAACTGGTGGTGGCCGACTGGGGAGCCGAGTCCTGCGGCGATGCCGTGCGGCTCTACTGGGCGGTCGATCCCGCCACCGACCGCATCCTGCTGGCCCGCTTCAAGAGCTTCGGCTGCGGCACCGCGATCGCCTCCTCCGACACCATGGCTGAATTGTGCGTGGGCAAGACGGTCGACGAGGTGGTGAAGATCACCAACATCGACGTCGAACACGCCATGCGCGACCGCGAAGACGAGCCCGCCATCCCGCCCCAGAAGATGCACTGTTCGGTGATGGCCTACGACGTGATCAAGCAGGCGGCGGCGATTTACAAGGGGGTCGATCTGACCACCCTCGACCAGGAGGACATCGTCTGCGAGTGCGCCCGGGTCTCCCGGCGCACCATCGAGGACGTGATCCGGGTCAACGACCTCCATACCGTCGAGGAGATCACCCAGTTCACCAAGGCCGGCGCCTTCTGCAAGTCGTGCGTGCAGCCGGGCGGACACGAGAAGCGCAACACCTACCTGGTCGATATCCTGCGCGAGACGCGCCAGGCGATGGGCCGCGAACAGATTGGCAAGAAGAGCGGCACCACCGATTTTTCCGCCATGACCCCGATCCAGAAGGGGCGTGTGGTCGAAGTGGTGTTGGAGCAAAAGATCCGCGCCATGCTGGCAGCCGACGGCGGGGGGCTCGAGATGGTCGACCTGCGCGACGAGGGGGCCGAAACCCACGTCTTCATCCGCTACCAGGGGGCCTGCCAGGGCTGCATGAGCAGCACCCGCGGCACCCTCTCGGCCATCGAAGGGATCCTCCGCCAGGATGTCTCCGACCAAATCCGCGTCTTCCCGGTCTGAAGAACTCGGGGGGCAGACTTCGCGGGACCGGGGAAAGGCGCCCCGGATGAGAACCGGGTCAGCTTTCCAGCAACTCCCGCCACTCGCGCAAAACTTCGATCAGTTCGGTCAAGGGTAAAACCAGGTCGGGAGCGGTGCCGAATTCGGCACTGATTCGCGCCCGGCGGCTACCGACACTCAGGGTGTGGGCGTTGCCCGTTTCCCGCCACCGCTTGCGCCGGTTTTCCGCCACTTCGCCCAGGGCGGCCAGCACGCTATCGCAGCGCCCGGAGCTGCCCTGGATCTCGGCCTCCAGATAGCGGCCGAGCAGGGCACGGCCCCGGCCGCACTCGGCGCGAAAATCGCCCTCAGCATCTCGATAGAACCGGTGGGACATGGCGGTACTCCTGTCAGCGACGAAACAGGGGGTAGGCGGTGAGGATGCGGCCCTCCTGCACGTACCCCTCGATGGTGAACCCGTGCCCCGAAGGGCCGCTGAAGCGCTCCCCCTGCCGGCGGCCCCGGTGGTAGGCGGTGAGGATGGCATCGATCACCGCCCGCCGGGTCAGGCGGTCGGGATAGAAGGTGGAAAACTTGGTTTTGCCCGGCGAGGTGACCCAGACCCGCGCGGTGTAGACCCCGGCCCGATTGGGCCGATCGATCAGCCGCACGATGCCGCTGCGGGCAGGATCGATCCCGCCGGGGCGGGCGTGGAAACCGACCGGCCGGCCCCGCCGGTTGATCTCTCCGGCAAACAGGTGGATCAGATCGATCGCCGGCCGGGTGTCGGACCAGCGGGGGGAAACCCGCCCAAAAGACGGCTGGACAGACCCCTCCGGTTCCAATGCCCCCCTGGCCGGATAGGAAACCAGCTGGCAGGTGGAAAACAAGAGAAACAGCGCACCCCATCGAACGCCAATAAACTTGCTCATGACGCCAATCTGCCACGTTTCACCGGGCGGGTCAATGCCCCGCGGGGACAACCTGCTAAAAAAAACACTCCCCGGGTTCCATCCGTACCATGGCTGCGAGAGGCGACCCGAAAGCCGTTTCCTCGCCCCAAGGAGAAACCATGAGGATTATGCTGATCGCCCAGTTGGCGCTGACCGTGCTACTGGCGCTGCCCGCTGACGCTGCCCGGCAGGACGAGGAGACGGAGCCGATGATTTCCTACCCGAAGACCCGCAAAGGGGACGTGGTTGACGACTACCACGGCACCAAGGTCGCCGATCCCTATCGCTGGCTCGAAGACGACCGGGCCCCCGAAGTGACCGCCTGGGTCGAGGCCCAGAACAAGGTGACCTCCGACTATCTGTCCAGGATCCCCTGCCGAGGCAAGATCAAAACCCGACTCGAAGAATTGTTCAACTACCCCCGTTTTTCCGCCCCCTTCCGGGTCGGAGAGTACTACTTCTTCAACAAGAACGACGGTTTGCAGAACCAGTCGGTGATCTACTTCCAGAAGGGGCTGTCCGGCGAGCCCGCAGTGTTCATCGACCCCAACACCCTCTCTTCCGACGGCACGGTACGGATCGGCATGATCGGCAAATCGCGGGACAACCGCTACATGGCGATCTCCCGCTCCGAAGCCGGTTCCGACTGGCAAGAGATCCGGGTGATCGAGATCGCCGGCAAGAAAGAGCTTCCCGACCGCCTTCGCTGGGTGAAGTTCTCGGGCGCCAGCTGGCACGGCGACGGCTTCTACTACAGCCGCTACGACGAGCCCACCGCCGGCCAGGAGTTGAAAGGCAAAAACGAACACCAGAAAGTCTACTACCACAAACTGGGCGACCCCCAGTCGAGTGACCGGCTGGTCTACGCCGACACGGCACACCCCTTGCGCTACTATGGGGCCGAAGTCACCGAAGATGGTCGCTATCTGGTCCTGTCCATCTCCGAGGGGACTTCGGGCTCCGAGATCCGCGTACTCGACCTGGCACGGGAAAACGACACCTTCCACCTCCTCTGCCCTGGGTTCGACCACGAGTTCGGCGTGATCGACCACGTCGACGGCAAGTTCCTGGTACAGACCAACCGCAACGCCCCCAACGCCCAGGTGGTCGCCATCGACCCGGCCCGCAGCGAGCCCGAAAACTGGGGGCCGGTGATCGCCGAGAAACCCGAGGTCCTGGAAGGGGTCGGCACTGCCGGCGGCAAGCTCTTTTCCCACTACCTCAAGGACGTCACCACCCGCATCTACCAGCATGGCATGGACGGCAAGGTGGAACGGTCGATCGAACTCCCCGGCCTGGGATCGGCGGGAGGTTTTGGCGGGGAAAAGGAGGACACGACCCTCTTCTACACCTTCACCTCGTACAACTATCCGCCGACAATCTTCCAGTACGACATCGCCTCCGGCAAGAGCCAGCTCTTCCGCAAAACCGAGGTCAAGTTCGATCCCCAGAGCTTCGAGGTCCGGCAGGTCTTCTACCCCAGCAAGGACGGCACCCGGGTGCCCATGTTCCTGGTGTTCAAGAAGGGGCTGGTTTTGAACGGCGACAACCCGACCCTGCTCTACGCCTACGGCGGGTTCAATGCCAGCATGACTCCCGGCTTCTCCGCCTCGCTCCCGGTGCTGCTCGAGAACGGCTTCATCTACGCCGTGGCCAACCTGCGCGGCGGCGGGGAGTACGGCGAAGCCTGGCACAAGGGCGGAATGCTGGACAAAAAGCAGAACGGCTTCGACGACTTCATCGCGGCAGCAGAATTCCTGATCCGCGAAAAGTACACCCGGGCCCAGCGGCTGGCCATTTCCGGCGCCTCCAACGGCGGACTGCTGGTCGGCGCGGCGATGACCCAACGCCCGGAGCTGTTCAAGGTCGCCTTGCCTGCGGTAGGGGTCATGGACATGTTGCGCTTCCACAAGTTCACCGTGGGCTGGGGCTGGGTCACCGAGTACGGCTCCAGCGACAAGGCCGAGCAGTTCAAATACCTGCTCCCCTACTCCCCGCTGCACAACCTCCGGGAAGGGGTGAACTACCCGGCCACCCTGGTCACCACCGCCGACCACGACGACCGCGTGGTCCCCGCCCACTCCTTCAAGTTCATCGCCGCTTTGCAGGAGAAACACAAGGGGCGCAATCCCGTGCTGATCCGCATCGAAACCCGCTCGGGTCACGGCTCCTCCAACCTCTCCAAGGCCATCGAGGCCACCGCCGACAGCTACGCCTTCCTGTTCAAGAACCTGGGGGTCGTCCTCAAGTAATCAGGCTCTTCTTCCCCGGGGGGCGGCCTCGCCGCCCCCGGGGACCTCCCCTGGCGATTCTTCTTTTCCATATTCCCGGCATCGGGAGTACAATAACGCAAATCCCCGACACCCAAGGAGCAAAGATGAGCCAATTATCCATCCCCATGAGCAAGGACGATCTCGAACTGCTGGTCAAGCACGTGGCCCTGGCCAACTGGATGCTGACGTCCCACCACGAAGAACCCGACGACAAGCTGGACGCATTCTATTCCCACATCCTGGGCATCGCGAAAAAGAACGGCCTCGACGACGGGATCGAGTACGACGAGGAGGCCAAGAGGTTCTCGCTCACCGAGGAGCGGGTAGACGAGTTCCACCAGCACATCGACGAGTACGATGAAGATTCTTTCTGGGTGATGCTCGAGGACGTGCTTTCCGAGCGCGATTGCCTGGAAAAGCACGGCGAGGAGAAGCTCGCTGCCATGGATGGCGAAAAGCGTTTTGCCTTGCTCGAAAAAGAGCAGGACAAGTACGCCGAGGAGTTCGAAAAACACGGCGTGCTCCGGCTGAAAATCGTGAAGTAGGAAGGAGCGGGGGGGGCGGCCTTGTCTTGACGGCCGGGTCCTTATTCGCTAGAATGGGATTTATCATATCCATCCGGAGGAGACCCATGGCACACATCGAACCGTTCCGCGGCATCCGACCCAAAATCGAACTGGCAGCGAAAGTCGCCGCCCCCCCCTACGACGTCCTCGACTCCGAGGAGGCCCGGGTAATGGCCCAAGGCAACCCCTACTCCTTTCTACATGTCGGCAAACCCGAGATCGACCTGCCGGCCGGCACCTCGCTCTACTCTCCCGAAGTGTACGCCAAGGGTTTGCAGAACTTCACCGCCCTGCGCGAGCAAGGGGTTCTGTTCCAGGACCCGCAAGAGTGCTTTTACGTCTACAAGCAGACCTGGCGGGGTCACACCCAGATCGGGCTGGTCGCCGCAGCTTCCAGTCAGGATTACCTCGACGACGTGATCAAGAAGCACGAGCTGACCCGCGAAGACAAGGAAAACGACCGCATGCGCCACATCGAGACCCTGCAGGCGCAAACCGGCCCCGTCTTTTTGACCTATCGCCGCCGCGATTCGGTGGACCATCTGGTCGAGGAGGTCCTTGCCGGCACTCCGACCTACGACTTCCCCACCGATGACGGAGTCCACCACACCTTTTTCGTGGTCGATAACCCCGCAAAAATCGCTGCGATCCAGAAAGAGTTCGCCGCCATCGAAAGGCTGTACGTCGCCGACGGGCACCACCGCTCGGCGGCCGCCACCCGCATCAAGGTGAAAAGGCAGCAGGCCAACCCGAATCACACCGGCAGCGAGGAGTACAACTTCTTTTTGGCGGTGATCTTCCCCGACAGCCAGATGAAGATCCTGCCCTACAACCGCTTGGTCAAGGATTTGCACGGCCAGTCGGTTGAACAGTTCTGGTCGCGGCTGGCTGAGAAATTCACGGTCACGGGCAAAGGCCAGAAAGAGCCCCGCAAAGCCCACGAATTCTGCCTGTACATGAACAAGACTTGGACCACCCTGGAAGCCCGGCCAGAATCCTTTGACGAGAACGATCCGATCGCCTCGCTCGACGCCTCGATCCTGCAAAACCACCTGCTCGCCCCCATCCTGGGGGTGGAAAACCCCCGTACCGACAAACGGATCGACTTCGTCGGCGGCATCCGCGGCACCGCGGGTCTCGAGACCCGGGTCGACAGCGGCGAGTGCGTTCTGGCCATCTCGATGTACCCCACCACCATGGACCAGTTGTTCTCGGTGGCCGATGCCGGCAAGATCATGCCCCCCAAATCCACCTGGTTCGAGCCCAAGCTCAAGGACGGCCTGGTGGTGCACATGATCGACGAGTGAGCGGCGGGGCAGGGCCAATGACCCCGCAGATCCTCGAGGGAAAGACCGTCGCCGAGGCGGTGCAACGGGAAATCGTCGCCGAAATCGAGGGTCTGCAGAGTTATGCCGGTCGCCCCCCCGGCCTGGCGGTGATCCAGGTGGGAGCCGATCCTGCTTCGCAAACCTACGTGGCCAGCAAGAACAAGCTGGCCGCAAAACTGGGTTTTCACTCCCACCCGGTGGAACTGCCCGAAAACACCACCCAGCAGGAGTTGTTTGCCGCCATCGACCGCCTCAACGACGACCCGGCCATCGATGGCATCCTGCTGCAACTCCCCCTGCCGGGGGGGCTCGATGCTGCGGCAGTGGTCGATCGCATCGCCCCCGAAAAGGACGCCGACGGGCTCCATCCGGTGAGTCAGGGGCTGCTCGCCCTGGGGCGTCCGCGGGTACTCCCCTGTACCCCCGCCGGGGTCCTGCGCATCCTCGACCACTACCGGATCGCCCCCGCAGCGATGAACGCGGTGGTGATCGGTCGCAGCATCCTGGTGGGCAAGCCGGCGGCCATGATGCTCACCGCCCGCCATGCCACCGTCACCGTCTGCCATAGCCACACTCGCGACCTTGCCGGCCACGTGAGGCGGGCCGACCTGGTGGTCGCAGCGGCCGGGAAACCCGCCATGATCACCGCAGACATGGTCCGGCCCGGGGCGGTGCTGGTCGACGTCGGCATCAACCACGTCCGATCTGAGGAAGACTTTTTCCGCTGGTGCGATCCGCGCATGCTGGAGAGTTTCCGCAAACGGGGCTATGCCCTCACTGGCGACATCCACCCCGAGGCCTACGCAACGTCATCTGCCTATACCCCGGTCCCCGGAGGAGTCGGGCTGATGACCGTCACCATGCTGATGGTCAACACCTTGAACCTGTACCGGCGGCGGCTCGACCGGTGACCGGGGGTTCCCTGGTTCTGGTCACCGGAGCCTCGGGACTCCTCGGCCAGGCTCTGCTCGAGTGCCTCGGGAAACAACCCGAAACAAAGGTTCTGGCCCAGTACCATCGCCATCCAGGACCTGTGGCCCCAGGAGTCACCTGGATTTACAGCGACTTCACCACCCTCGAGGGGGTGCGCCACTTCCTTTTGCAGCACCGGGAAACGCTGCGCTCCGTCACCCACTTCGCCCACCTGTACGGCCCCCTGGCTCCCCGCCCCACCTCCGACTTGACCGCCGAGGACTTCGCCTCGGCGATCCACCACAACCTGCTGACCGCGGTCGAGATCACCCGCTTCCTGCTTGCCGGCAAAACCCTGCGCAGTGCGGTGTACTGTGGCACGGCCCGCAGTGGCACCATGCCCCCCCTGGTCCGCATCCTGCCCTACGCCATCGCCAAAAACGCCTTGCTGCAGACAGTGCGCTCCTGGAAAAAAACCTGGCCCCACCTCCACTGGTCTTTTTTCCCCCTGCCGGGGCTTTTCGGCGGCGCCTTCCCCGATCCCGGTCATGGTGAACTGCCCCCCGCCGAGGTGGCCCGGCGGATTTGCCTGCGGCTGTGGCAGGGAGGTCGGGGAACGATGGTGCGAATGACTGCGGCGGGATCGCAGGGCTAGTCGACCACCCCGCGCACCGCCACCACGCGGAATTCCAGCTGCGGTTTTTCGGCTTTCCAGTCGCCTGCGAGGGTCAGCACCCAGGAGGAGTTGTCGCCGGGGCGAAGGTCGCCGGTCCAAAAGGCGAGCCCCGAACCGGGGGCCCCGCCCGAAAAACCGGGGAACCCTCCGGCCAGCAGGGTGGCTGCCTCGGCGACGGTCGGCAGACGCCAGTCCGAATACCCCGCGTGTCGACGATTGGCCCACCACTTGGCTTTGGCAAGATCCATGGCCGGGCTGGGGTCGAGGCGCCACATCAATCCGGTGGCGAAGTCGACCAGCACCGGAGCCCCTTCCACCATCCGCGTCTCGAAGGAACCACGGCGGCTCTTTCCCGCCGTCTCGCGCTCGAGGAGCTTCTCGTCGAGCATGCCGTATTGGCTGCGGAGGGTCCCCTTTCGTTCCGCCCCGACGCGGCGGCGCAACTCGGCCTCGCGGGCCGCATCCAGTTGCCGCTGCGCTGCGGTTAGCCCCTGACGCGCTTCGGGCTCGTGGGCCCCCTGGGGGAATTTTCCGAGATACGATTCGTAGGCGGCGACGGTGGCGGCGGACTGGGCCGCGGCAAATGCCCGGTCGTCGAGTTCAGCGGGAGTCGGAGGCGGTGGCGGGGGGGGAGGCTGTTCTTTTGCGGCGGGGGGGGCGGTTGGCACCGAAACCGGCGGGGCCTCTTTACCAGGGGGCTTGACCCGGGAAGGCCGGGATAACGGCGCGGAGGGCTCGGGCACCGCCTCATCGCCCCCGGCCGATGGGCGAAGCACCAGGAAATAGAGGGCTCCCCCCACCAGCAAGAGGATTCCCCCTGCCAAAAGCCCCATCCGGAAGCGCGACGAGCTGCCGGAGCGCTCCGGCGACGAGGGCCTGGGCGAGGGCTTCGGCGAGGGCCGCGGGGGGGGAGGCGTCACCGCGTCGCGGACCGGGGCCACGGCGCCACGGGGGCACTGGACGGGGGGGGGCGGCGGCGCAGGCTCCAACCGGGGCAAAGGGGGATCCGGAACGGTTTCGGGGGCGGCTTCGGGAGGGGGCGCGGTTTGGGCTTCGGGCTGGGTGGGAAAGATCAAGCGGGGGGCGAGGTCCTGGGGGTACTGCT
>CAZTNO010000051.1:0-3278 GCA_964614865.1 uncultured Clostridia bacterium | reverse complement strand
CCCCCGCCGCCCCCCCCGGGCCCCGCCCCCCGGGCCACCCCACAAGCGGGGGGCGAGGCCCTGGGGGACCTGCTCGGGACGGGGCTGGTTTTCGGGAGCCTCCTCGAAGTGGAGGGGCTCCATCGTGTCGCCCAGGGTGAGGGGCTCCTCACCCGAATCATTGGGAACGGGCAGAGTTTTGGAGATCGCCAGTTCCTCGGCCAGATCGGGAGCACCCGAGAGTTGACTCTCGGCCTCTTTCAGCCAATCCTGAAACTCTTCTTCACTGGGCACGGCGATATCGGGCGAATGGCCCGAACGGGACGGAGCGGGCGCTTCGTCGAATCTGGCAAAGGCGCGATCGAACTCGTCCTCCACGACCTCGGGCAGGTCGGGGATCGGCGGAGCCGGAGAGGCCTCGCCCAGGTCAAGGGGCATGCCGAACTCGAGCTCCACCGGGACCGTCTCGGGGATCTCCGGGGAAACCGCGGGCGGCGAGCCGACGGGCAGGGTGGCTTCCGAGATCGACAGTAGCAACGATTCATCCAGCGACGAACTGGGCAGGGCATCGTCGAGCCCCATCTCCCCCGAGGCCTCCAACCACCGTTTCACCTTGTAGTTCCACAGTGCCGAGGTCTTGTCGCCACCGAAGCGGGACTCGTACATGGCCAGGTAGTGCCGGACCCGCACGATATTGCCGTTCGCGTAGTGCTTCTCCAGCTTGGCCACGATGCGTTGGCGGAGTTGCTCGGGGGTCAGCTCCGGCTTGGCGGGGGGCGGAACCGCCGAAACGATGGAGGGCATGGCCTCCACCTTGGATTTGAGCAAGGTGTAACTGTCGTCCCGTCCGATCCGCTCGGCGTAGAGCTGCAGGAAATGGCGTGCCTGGGGAGCGTCTCCAGCCTGAAGGGCGGAGAGGATCCTGGCCGCCAGGTTCTCTTTGAGTGGATTGTCGGTGGCGGAGGGAGGGGGCGCCGGGGGGAGTGTTTGGTTCATCTGACCTTGTCCTTTGCAGCCAGCGAATGCCGAAAGCGTCTTTCCTGGCCGATCGGTGAACTCATGAGGGTACGGTACCACAGCCGAAAGGTCGCTGTCAATCGCCGCCCGGCCACTCCGGATCAGCCAGGATACACGTTCTGGATGTAGTCCTGCAGGGTGCGGATCTGGAACTCGCGATCCGATAACAAAGCGCTGATGACATCGCCGATCGAGATCATCCCGGCCAAGGCACCCCCTGCGGAGACGATGGGCAGGTGGCGGATGTGACGCTCGGTGAATGCAGCCATCGCCGCTTCGACGTCGTCCTGACCCCGGCCGACCACCAGTTTTTCCTTGGGCGTCATCACCGCTCGCACCGCCAGCCCCTTGCAGTTGGTCGTCGAACGGTGGGCATGGATCAGAATATCCCGCTCGGTGATGATGCCCTCGATCTCACCCGCCGGGTTCGTTACCACCAGCGAACCAATGTTGCGACCGACCATCTCGCTCATGGCATCGGCCACCACCGCATCGACCGGAATGGTGGCAACCTCCAGACCCTTGACCTTCAGGATATCGTCGATCTTCATGGTGCCTCCTGTGCTTTTTTTCGTTTCTTTCTAACAATATATCGGAAAAAAGAAAAATACAACACCGCCCTGGGGGTTGCACTCGGGGCCGCCCCTCCCTATAATGACCCCATGGAATCCTCGACTTGTCTCGACGTACTGGTCGGTCTGGCCCTGGCCGAAGACCGAGTGAGCGACGACGTCACCACCGGATCGTTGCTGGAGTACGATGGCCCGGCCCGGGCCGCGGTGATCGCCAAATCCCCGGGGGTGATTTCGGGCTGCGACGCTTTCTGCGCGGTATTTGCCAGAGTCGACCCCGACCTGCGGGTACAGGTTTTGCGCGGCGACGGCTCCCGGGTCGAACCGGGAGAAGAGGTGATCCTGCTGCAAGGCTGCGAATCGTCGATCCTGCGTGGCGAACGGGCCGCCCTCAACTTCCTCGGCCGGCTGTCGGGCATCGCCACCCAGACGGCCCGCTATTGCCTCCCCCTGGCGGGCAGCAAAACCCGGCTGCTCGACACCCGCAAGACCACCCCGGGCTTTCGCCAACTGGAAAAAAAGGCGGTACGGGACGGGGGCGGGGAAAACCACCGGCAAGACCTGTTCGAGATGGCCATGATCAAAGACAACCACATCGAAATGGCGGGCTCGATCGGCCAGGCGGTGGAGGCGGTGCGCCGAAACGCCCCCCCCGGCACCCCGATCGAAGTCGAAGTGAAAAACCTGGCCGAGTTGCAGGAAGCGTTGGTTTTGGGGGTGACCTGGATCATGCTGGACAACTTCCCGATCGAGCTGGCCCGCCAGGCGGTAAAGATCGTCGCCGGAAGGGCCCGGGTCGAGCTTTCGGGCAACGTCACCCTGGACAACCTGGCCGAGAAGGCCGCCATCGGGGCCGACGTGATTTCGGTCGGCGCCATCACCCACTCGGCGCCGGTGCTGGATTTGAGTCTGAACATTGTGAGGTTGCCATGAGCGACATCATCGAGACCGACGTATTGGTTATCGGCTGCGGCATCGCCGGCTCCACCACGGCATTGATGCTCGCCCGCCAGGGCATCCAGGTGACCGTGATCGCCAAGGGCAAGGATTTCACCTGGACCAACACCCACCGGGCACAAGGGGGGATCGCCTGCCTGGCCGAAGGCGAGGCCGAGACCGATTTCACCCGCGACATCGTGCGCGCCGGCGACGAAGTCAACTTCCTGCCGGCGGTCGAGCAGGTGGTCGGTCAATCCCGCGATCTGGTCCAGAAAGTGCTGCTCGACATCCTGGAGGTCCCCTTCACCCGCGGGGATACCGGTTTCAACCTGGCCCAGGAGGGGGGCCACAGCCGCCGCCGGGTGCTCAACGTGCGGGACATGACCGGACGGGCGATCGCCGAGCGCTACCACGAGGTGATGAGCCGGGAAGACAAGATATCCTTCCTCTTCCAGCATACCGCCATCGACCTGCTCACCACCACCCACCATTCGACCAACCCCATGCGGGTTTTCGAGGAGCCCCGGGTGATCGGCGCCTACGTGCTCGACCAGAAGGCCAAGCGGGTGGTTCGCATCTTCGCCCGCAAGGTGGTGCTGGCCACCGGCGGCCTGTCCAGCCTGTTCATCCACTCCACCAACCCCGAGGACGCCATCGGGTCGGGCATCGCCATGGCCAACCGCGCCGGCGCCCGTCTGGCCAACCTGGAATACGTGCAGTTCCACCCCACCTCGCTGTTCCACCGCGAGGCCGGGGGCTTTTTGATCTCCG
>CAZTNO010000050.1:0-13454 GCA_964614865.1 uncultured Clostridia bacterium | reverse complement strand
ATGACCGCCCCGCCCAAAAGCGGCACCGAAACCAGGCCAAGAAACGACAAGCGCTCCTGTTACTCGTTTTCTGGGTTCATTTTGGGCTGGCGGCGGCGGACCGCCCAATAAAAATCCTGCGTGACGAGGGCTCCACCCTGGTGCTGGCCTCACTCGATGGGGCCGCCGAAGGCCAGGAGGTGCGGGTGATCCGCCGCAACTCGGGGGTCCAGGTGATCCGTGGCGTGGTCGCCGCCACCGGCCCGGAGCTTCGCGTGCGGGTGACCCTGCGCCTCGCCGAGTACAACGAAAAACTGGGCCGGGAGGCCCCCTTTTTCCTGAGCGAAGCCAACCGGCGGGACCACCTCTGCCTGATTTCGCTCCCCGATACCCCCCCGCCCCCCCTGCCCCAGGTCCCGGTCAAGGCCCCCCCCCCTTCCGCCCCCCCTGTCGAAACACCCCCTACCGAAACTGTTCCCCAAAAAACGGTTGAACCGGAGGCAATCCCCGAGGGCAAGCCCGTTTCCTGGTATATCGACCGCGGCGACGAGGAGATGGCCGCAGGCAATGTCGAATTCAGCTACCGGCTGTACCGGACCGCCTTCGAAATCGATCCCGGCGACCCGGTATTGAAGAGGAAGCTCGATGCGGCGCAACGTCGCGTGCTGCTGGCCCGGACCATCCTCTACTACGAGCGGGGCGATCTGGTCGCCGCAGCCGAGTACTGGAACGAAACCCTCAAGCTCTTCCCCGACACCTTTGACGACATCGCGGCTGGCATCGCCCGGCTGGAACGCGAACACCCCGGGGAAGAAACCCTGCGCAAGCAGTTGCTGGAGATGCTGGCCAGCCACTGCCTGGACCACGGTCAGGAAGAGGAGGCCGTCCGCCTCCTGCTCCGCGCCCCCGGCCAGGCCGAACTCGCCCGCCGCTTGCCCGACTTCATCGACCGGTTTTCCCGTCGCGGCCTCAGCGAAACCCTGGAGACCCTGCTTCAGGGAAGTGCCTTTGCCGCCGACCCCCGATTGCTCGAACGGCGGGGCGATGCCCTGCTTGCCGGCAAAGACGAGGCGGGAGCGCTGAAGTACTTTATCCGGGCGCTGCTCGGCGGCGGGGACAAAACCTCGCTGGCAGAGAAGATGATCACCGACCCCCTCTTCATCGCCGGCATCCTGAAATCGACCGCGCCGCAGAAAAACGTTCAGGGGTTTTGGCAGGCGGTGTTCGAGCCGGGAGGGATGCCCATGGTCTACCTGCCCGCCGGCAGATTCACCATGGGCAGCGAGCGGGCAGCTACCGATGCCGACACCTTTCCGGCACATGAGGTGTTTCTGCCAGGATACTGGATGCAGAAAACCGAGATCACGGTGGGCCAGTACCTGGCCTTTTGCCGCGAAACCTCCGGCCATGAACCGGTTTGGCGACAGCCCGGGCACAAGCAGCACGTCGAGACCGGCAAAGACGACTACTACCGCAGGCTGGCCCAGGCCATCCAGCTGGATGCCTGCCCGGTGATAGGCGTCACCTGGGAAGATGCCGACGCCTTCGCCCGCTGGCTCGCCGGAAAGACGGGGCTGCCGTTCCGTCTGCCGACCGAGGCCGAGTGGGAAAGGGCGGCCCGGGGCGATGACCAGCGGATCTTCCCCTGGGGCCCCCTCCCCCCCAACTCCGAACGGGCCCGCTACCGGTTCGACCGCGACCAGGAAGAGGAGGGGCCGATTCCCGTCGGATCGCTGCCCGCGGGAGCCTCCCCGTTTGGCGTCCTGGACCTGGCCGGCAACGTCTGGGAGTGGGTGGCCGACTGGTACGCCGTCGATGCCTACAAACAATCGCCCGCCACCGCCCCGACCGGGCCCGCAAACGGCACCCGGCGCGTGCTGCGCGGCGGATCGTGGAAAGACCCGATCGCCGGCTTGTTTTCGTTCCGCAGGTCCCATTCCCTCCCCTCGCATGCGACCCACGATGGCGGGTTCCGGGTGGTGCTGGGGGGGGAAATCTCGGCCGCGTTGCAGGCCCAGCTCTTTGTCCCGCCCCCCCCCGCCCCGGTTGCCGCCTCTGCGCCCCCCCTCCGCACGGTCGATGCCATCCGCAAAGAGTTCTTTTCAGCTCTCGACGGCGGTGACCTGGCCACGGCGCTGGGGCGCTTCGTCACGCTGATGAGCCCCGAAGCCGGAGCTCGCGACCAGGACCAACTGGAACACGCCCTGTTCACCTTTCTCGCCAGCAGGCCGGGCGACCTGCCCCGACACGCATCCCTCATCGAACGGGTAAAGGCGGAGTACATCTCCCGCTTCAGTGCCTCTTTCCGTTTTCGCTTCCACCAGCTGGTCGGCGACTACCACTACGTTCGCCAGGAACTGGCCGCGGCCCGCCCACACTACCGACAATGCCTAGACCTCGGCAAAGGCGAGAGCGCCGAGGTGCTCGACGAGATCCGCCGGCGAATCGAGTAGACAAAGCGACAAAAAGGTGTTACCTTGGGAGGGTTGGAGGGGCAAATGGCGCAAAACTTTTCGGTGGTCAACAACCTGCTGTCGGTGGAGTCGCAACGCGGTCTGCTGGGTTCCCAGATGGACCTCAACAAAGCCGTCTCCAGGCTCTCCTCGGGGTTTCGCATCAACCAGGCCGCCGACGATGCCGCGGGGCTGGCCATCGCCAACGGCCTCTCCGCGGATTCGATGGCCCTCACCCAGGCCGTACGCAACGCCGGCGATGCCATCGGCATCGTGCAGATCGCCGACGGCAGCCTCGGCAACATGTCCAACCTGCTGACCCGGGCCACCACCCTGGCTACCCAGGCCGCCTCGGGCACCCTGGGCGAGAACGAGCGGCAGACCATCAACACCGAATACCAGCAGATTCTGGGCGAAATCAACCGCACGGTCGATGCCGCCCAATTCAAAGGCGAGAAGATCTTTTCGCAAACCGGACCGGTGCGCAAAGAGATCTACGTCGGCGATACCCGCCAGGCTTCGACCATCACCGTCGAGGTGGGGGGTCCCGATGGCTCCGGCACCGAAGCCCTCGGTCTTTCGGACACCACCCTGAGCACCGCCGAAGACGCCCAGGCGGCCCTGGCCAAGATGTCGGGAGCCATCCAGAACGTGTCCCAGTGGCGGGGCGAGCTGGGGGCCCAGAGCAACCGCATCAACAATGCCATCTCGGTGATCCAGGTTCAGAACGAAAACCTGATGGGGGCCGAATCGACCATCCGCGACGCCAACATGGCCGAGGAGTCGACCAACCTGACCCGCAACCGCATCCTGTTGCAGTCGGGCATGGCCTCTCTTGCCCAGGCCAACATGTCTTCCAATATGGTGTTGTCGCTGTTCCGGAGTTGATCGCCCGCGTCGTTTTGCGGTCTTAAGCGTTGAAGCGGAAGTGGACGATCTGTCCGTCCTGAACGGTGTACTCTTTTCCTTCCAGCCGGAGCAGTCCTTTCTCTTTGGCCCGGGCGAAGCCGTCGCAGGTCAGAAAATCCTGCCATCCGATCACCTCGGCGCGGATGAAACCGCGCTGGATGTCGGAGTGGATCTTGCCCGCCGCCTCCCACGCCGATGAACCCGCGGCGATCGGCCAGGCCCGGGTTTCATCGGAGCCGACGGTGAAAAACGAGATCAGGTTCAGCAGGGTGAAACCGGTCTTGACGAAAACGTCGCGGATATACGTGTAGTCGGTCAGGCCGTATTCGGCGGCAAACACCTCGCGATCGGCGGCGGGCAGGTCGAGCAATTCCTGTTCGATCTTGCCGGCGAACACCAGCACTGCCCGGCCGCGCTCGGCGGGCACCTCCAGCTGGCGACACCCGGGCAGGGTGGACTCGTCGGCGTTGACCAGGTGAAGGAGGGGCTTTTGCGTCAAAAAACCAAAACCCCGCACCGATGCGGCTTCGCGCGCGGTGAAGGAAAACTCGCGGAGGGGCTTGCCCGCTTCCAGGCTCCCCTTGACCCGCTCGAGCAACTCCAGCTCCTCGACCAATTCCTTGGACTTGGCCTTGCGCACGTCGGCGGCCAGGCGCTCCAGACGCTTCTCCACGGTGATGAAGTCGGTGGCCAGCAGCTCCGACTCCATCGCCCGGATGTCGCGGGCCGGGTCGACCGATCCCGCGCCGTGCAGGATCTCGGGGTCGTGAAAGGCCCGTACCAGGTGGACCAGTCCATCGGCCCGACGGATCAGGTCGATGAAGGTGGAGTTCTTGACCTCGCCCAGGGCGATCGAGCCGGTATCCAGATACTCGATCTTGGCGTAGACCGGAGGGGTGTCGTGGTAGTCGGCCAGTTTCTTGAGCCGCTCGTCGGGAACGTCGACGGTGGCCTTGTGCAGTTCGCTGGTCGAGGTGGAGAACTTGCTCAGTTTCTCGTTGGACTCGGTCAACAGGTTGAAAAGCAGGGTCTTTCCGGTTTTCGGGTAGCCAAAAATGGTGAGGATCATGGGACTTCCATTATACCCGAGCCGACCTGACCTGCCAAGGGGCTAGTTCTTCCCGCAGTATGCCCGCAGGGCGTCGGCGGTCCTGCCAGTGCCGCCAGCCGCCATTTCCAGGGGGGAACCGGCAAAGACGATCCGGCCGCCGTGCCGTCCCCCGCCGGGCCCCAGATCGAGCAGATGGTGGGCAAAAGCGGCGATCTGCAGGCGGTGGTCGGCGACCAGGACCGTGTGGCCGGCCTGATTGAGTTCCTGCCAGAGTTCAAGAAGGTGGCGGATGTCCTCGGCGTGCAGCCCGGTGGAAGGCTCGTCGAACAGGAAAAAGGCGGGTTCGTCGCTTTCCCCCGCTCCGGCCCGGTTCAGGGCCACCGCCAGGTCGAGCCGCAGCACCTCGCCGCTGGAGAGGGTAGTCAGGGGTTGTCCCAGCGACAGGTAGCCGAGGCCGCAGCGGGAAATCCCCGCCAGGGCTCTGCGGAACGCCCCGTTGTCAGGCAGGAAGTTCCCGGCCTCGCCCACGCTCATGGCCAGCACGTCGGCAATGCTCCGCCCGTCCAGGGTGATCGCCAGGATCTCGGCCCGGAAGCCCCGTCCATCACACTCGGGGCAGGCCGTGGTGGAGCCTGCAAGGAAGTCCAGGTCCACCCGCACCTGGCCGCTGCCGCCACAGGCGGGGCAGGCGCCTTCGCCGGTCAGCGAGAAGTGGGTGGCCTTGAGACCGCTCTTCCTGGCCGCCTCGCTGGTGGCGAATTTCCGGCGCAACGGGTCCATGACCCCGGCAAAGGTCGCCACGACCGCCCCGCCACCACCCATGGCCACCGAGCGGTTTTCGTGCCAGAAGACCCGCACAATGGCGGGCAGGGGGGTTGCCGTCCGGCAATGGATCGGCCGGCCGTGGCGCAACGAGGCCGCCACCACCTCGCGCAGCAGCGTGGTTTTGCCCGAACCCGAGACCCCGGTGACGACCGTCGTCTCGCCCAGGGGCAGCGAAAAGTCGATCCCCGACAGGTTACGGAAGGCTGCCGCGGTGAAGGCGAGGCGGATTTTGGCTTGGCTTTCGCGCAGAGTGCCGTGGGGGACCAGGGCCCGCGCGGTAGCAGTCCCCGCCGACTTCAGGGCCGCCACCGTCCCGGCAAAGACGACTTCTCCGCCCAGTTTGCCGGCCCCGGGTCCCAACTCGACCACCTGGTCGGCCTCGCGGATTATGGCCGGCTCGTGCTCCACCGCCACCACCGTGTTGCCCCCGGCCACGATCTCGCGGATCGCCGCCACCAGGCTCAGGCAATCCGCGGGGTGCAGCCCCCGTGAAGGCTCATCGAGGATATAGAGGATACCCGACAGGGCGTCGATGCCGCAGCGCGCCAAACGCAGCCGCTCCCGTTCGCCGAGGGAGAGCGAGGCGATCGAGCGGTCCAGGGCCAGGTGGCCCAGTCCAAGGCGGATCATCCGCTCGAGCAGGCCGAGCAGCTCGGGCGCCAGCGCGGCCAGCACCGTCCGCTGCTTTTCGGTCAACGCTCCCGGTCGGGCAAGGCGGGAGGGGAGATCGGCAAGTTCCAGGGCGCACATATCGGCAATAGACAAGCCGGCGAAGGTGACCCGCAGAAGTTCCTCGCCCAACCGGCGTCCCCGGCAGGCGGGACAGGCATCCTCCTTCATCAGGGCACGGAGTTCCTCCGCGTTGCGGTTGCCCAGTGAACGCTGGTACTCGGCGGCAATCAAGCCGGCAAATCCGGGCCAGGGGCCGGAAAAGCGATGGGTGCCTCGCACCGCCCCTCGAGCATAGTGCCACTCGGTTTCGTAGACCCACTCGCCGGTGCCCTGCCAGGCTGCGGCCAGCGCTGCGGCTGACAACTCGACCACCGGTCGTTCGAAATCGAACCCCAGCTCCCGGCCGACCGCCCGCAGGGTGTGGGTGTACTGGCCATCCGCGGCTCCGTAGAACCGGCCTCGTCGGGTGCCGTCCAGCGCCCCGTCGAGAAAGGATCGTTCGGGCCCGGTGATCACGAGGTCGGGATCGGCGGCGAGCACGATGCCGGTAGCGCCGCATTCTGCGCAAGCCCCCACCTGCGAGTGGAACGAGAAGTCGCCGGCAAAGAATGGACAAGGCTCTCCGCCAGGCAGGATGCCCGCACGGGAGTAAAGCATGCGCACGAGTTCGTAGGCTCCGCTCACCGTGCCGACGGTCGATCGGGCACTCGGCACCACCATGCCCGGGGAGACGGCGACTGGCGGCATCAGGTGGTCGGCCGACTCGAGCTGTCCATCCCGCCCCCCGACCAGCATCGTCTGGACGTAGGGCGAAGTCCCGGCCAGGAAGGCCCGCAATGCTTCGGGGAAGAGAGTGTCGAAGGCGAGCGAAGTCTTGCCGCTCCCCGAAACCCCGGTGATCACGGTGAACGTGCCGGGAGCCAGGGTCAAGTCGATTCCCTTGAGGTTGTGGGTGGTGACCCCCGCCAGGTGCAGCGGGGCGGCGATCGCCTGGCGGAACCGTTTCCCGTCGGTGCGCGGCCCCGAGGCGCCCGGACCGGAGGCCAGGTACTCTGCCAGCACCGTGGCCGTCGGCGAACCGGCGAGGCCGAGCAGACCGGGCACGGAACCGGCGTAGAGCACCCGGCCGCCCGCTTCGCCCGCTCCGGGCCCCAACTCGATCAGGTGGCCCGCGGAGGCGATGAACCCGGGATCGTGCTCGATGACCACCGGGGTATGCCCCGCCCCCGCCATCCGCCGCAGTTCGGCGACCAGATTGTCGCGATCCTGAGGGTGCAACCCACTGGCCGGTTCCTCGAGCAACAGTACTGCCG
Organism: uncultured Clostridia bacterium; assembly: GCA_964614865.1. Lineage (GTDB taxonomy): Bacteria > Acidobacteriota > Aminicenantia > UBA2199 > UBA2199 > CAZTNO01. Next base: position 6,252 of record CAZTNO010000050.1, on the reverse strand, counting down.
GCTCCCGTTTCCGGCCAAGGAAGGCGGCAAGCCGGACACGCTGGGCTTCGCCACCCGAAAGCGACGAGGTGGGCTGGCCGAGGTGCAAATACCCTAGCCCGATCCGCGCCATCACCTCCAGCATCTCCTGCAGCGGGGCAATACCTGCAAAGAAGGTCAATGCCCTGGTGACCGACAGGTCGTACACCTCGGCCATCGAGCGGCCCCGAAAACGTACCCTCAGGACCTCCTCGGTGAAGCGCCGGCCGTGGCACCGGTCGCAGACGACCTCGACCGAGCCCAGGTACTTCATGCCGATCTCCAGTACCCCGGCCCCCTCGCAGGCCTCGCATCGCCCTCCCGCCGAGTTGAAGGAAAAGTGGCTGCGGGTGAGGTTGCGCCGCTGCGCCTCGGGCTGGGCGGCGAACAGGTCGCGGATCCGCTCGGCCAGCCCGGTATACGTCGCCGGGTTGGAACGGGGAGTGCGGCCGATCGGCGACCGGTCGAGGTGCTGGCATGGAATGCCCAGACGCTCACAGTGGACGGCGATCTCGGCCAGCAAGGAGCGTTTGCCTGCCCCGGATCTGCCGGTGACCACGTTGACCGTTTCGCGGGCAAGGGCGACGGTGATGCCTCGCAGATTGTGGCGACTGGCGCCGGTGATGACGATCTCGCCCCGGGACGGGCTGCCGCCTGCGATCCGCCGCTCTCCAGCCAGGGCCTGACCGCTGGGCGAGGGCAGCCCCTCCCCGCCGCCGAGCAATCCCGCCGGCGGGCCCTGGTAGATCACCCGTCCCCCGGCGTCACCGCCGCCCGGGCCCAGCTCGATCAGGGTGTCGGCGAGCATCCAGGTGTCGGGATGGTGTTCGACCGCCACCACGGTGTTGCCCCGGTCGCGCAGTTCCAACAACTGGCGCACGACCTCGCGTGCCTCGGTGCGGTGCAGGCCGGCGGTCGGCTCGTCAAACAGGTAGAGCACCCCCCGCAAGCGACTCTGCGTGAGGGCGGCAATCTTGATGCGCTGAACCTCTCCACCCGACAGGGTGGCGGCGGGGCGGGCCATGCTCAGGTGGCCCAGTCCCGCAGCTGCCAGCGCCGACAGCATCCGGTCCAGCTCATCGAGAAGAATCTCGGCCCCGGCTGGCCGGCCCGTCCTCAGCAGGGTGGCGGCAGATTCCAGGGGGAGGGAGGCCACGTCGTGGATGGAACGATCCAGCCAGGTCACCGCGAGCGCCTCGGGCCGCAGTCGGGTGCCATCGCAAGCGGAACAGGGCAACGAACGGGCGAAGCGCAGCACCCCGGGATTGCGGTCCCGTTTCAAGATGCCTTCCATCACCGTGACGAAGCCGGGGTAATAACCCTCCTCGCGGGGTCTGGCAGTGATGCCGGTCCACTTCATGCGGCTCTCCAGCGGGTGCTTGCCGAAAGGCACCCGGATCCGCTGCGAACCGTGGCAGAGGACGTCCCACTGCCCGGCAGTCAGGTCCTCCAGCGGGGTGTCGATGGAAAAGCCGTGCGCCCGGCAGACCAGGTCCAGCACGTCGAGGGTCACCTGCGAGTAGATGACGTAGCCGTTGGCGGCAGTGTTGCGCAAGGCCCGCCCGCGGATCGAGCGGCGGCGGTCGGCGATCACCAGCTCGGGGTCGATCTCGTCCTGCAGACCGACCCCGCGACAGGCGGGACAGGCACCGAGATCGGAGTTGAAGGAGAAGAGCGAGCGCGAGAGGATTCCGGGCCGGCTGAACCACTCCGGGCGGAGGGACAGGCTCGCCGGCACCTTGCCGAAACGGGCGAACAACAAGCGCAGCAAGTCGTAGGTTCCGGAGAAAGTGCCCACCGTGGCCCGCGGCGAGGTCACCGCGTGGCGCTGGTCCACGAGTACTGCCGCGTCGAGGCCCAAGATGCGGTCAGCCTTGGGCCGGGCCACCACGCCGAAGTACTTCCGTCCCCAGGCCGGGAACGAGGAGAAATAGAGCCGCTCCGCCTCCTTGAACAGGGTGTCGACCAGCAACGTCGACTTGCCGCTGCCCGAAACACCGGTGATGACGGTGAACGTCCCCTTGGCGATGCGCAGGTCGATCCCCTTGAGGTTGTGCTCAAATCCGTTCTCGACGCGGATGTCGCTGGTCCGGCAGTCGGGAACGGGGGGCACCTGCACCCGCAGGCTCAGGGGAGGTTCTTCAGGAAGGAGAGGAATTCATCCTCGGTTTTGAAGCCGACGAACCTGCCCCGCTCGGAGCCGTCGGGGCGGAGGACGATCACCGTCGGCATGCCCATGACGGCGAAGCGCTTCATCAGAGCGTCGGTCTCGGTGCCCTTGTGGGTGAAGTCGAGGCGGACCGGGAGATAGCCTGCCAAAGCCTCAGCCACCGCCGGGCGGGAGAAGGTGAGTTCTTCGAGTTCCTTGCAGGCGGCACACCAATCGGCGGCGGTGTCGATGAGCAGCGGTCGGCTTTCGGTTTTGGCCTGGGCCAGGGAACCCTCGAGGTCGGCGCTCCAGGGGATCGCGGCGGAAGAGGTCACTCCGCTCGCCACCGGTGCCGGGAAGACCCGCCGGCTCACCCCCTGGAACAACAGGATGAACCCGACCGCCAGCACCAGCAGGGCCACCACCCGCCCCAGCCGCGCCCCGGCCTCGGCTTCGTGGTCGAGCGGGGAAAAAACGTTCATGAACACCGAAATGGCCAGCAGGAAGGCGCCCCACAGCAGCAGGTTCAGCCAGGCGGGCAGGATGGTGGCCAGCAGCAGCAAGCCGCCACCGAGCAGCAACACGGCGAAGGCGTGCTTGACCGACTCCATCCAGCCCCCCCCCGTTGGCAGACTGGCGATGGCCCCCGAGAAGGTGCCGGCGATCAGAAAGATCACGCTCATGCCAAGTGAAAAGAAGAAGGTGACGAAGAAGCCGAGCAGGATGTTGCCGGTCTGGGAGATCCAGGAGAGGATGGCGATCAGCACCGGGCCCACGCAGGGGGCAGCGATGATCCCCGAAATCCCCCCCATGACCATCGCTCCCAGCACCTGGTTTTTGGGCCCCTTGCCCATGCGCGCGGCCAGGGCAGCCGGGGGTTGGATGGTGAAGAGCCCGGCCATGCTGGCCCCCATTACGATGAAGATGGCGGCAACGACGCCGACCACCCACGGATTCTGGAACGAAACCCCCATCATCGAACCGGTGGCGGCGGCGACCACCCCCAGCAGCGAGTAGACGATGGCGAGACCCAGGATGAAGAGGAGCGACAGGGTGAACCCCTTCCAGCGCTTGCCCCCGGTACGCCCCCCGACGTAGCCCATGATCAACGGGATCACCGGGTAGACGCACGGGGTCAGGCTGGTCAGGAAGCCGGCGGCGAACACCAGCAGGAACAGGAACATGCCGGGCCGGTCGATGCGGCCGCGGATCTTGGCCGCCAGCCGGTCGAGCGGCGAGCCCCCGGTGGCGGGGGGGACGGTTTTGCGGGCGGAAGCCCCGGCGGTGGCAAAACCCACCGGCAGGGTGACCGGCACTTCCAGGCCGTCGGGGGGGAAACAGAGTTCGGTGGGCTGTTCCTGGCAGATCTGGAAATTGACGGTGAACTTCAGGTCGAGGGGGGCCGCGAGCGGCTCTTTCAGGGCCAAGCGCACCGTGACCGGAACGTCGCCACGGTAGACCGTCTCGTCGCCATAAGGGACTCCCCCGGGGAAGTCGGTTTCGACAATCGAGGCGGGGCCGCCCGGGGCAAGCTCCACCGAGAAGAATTCGTTCTTGAGGTCGGTGATGTGGTGCTGGTTGCCGACGGCCAGGGTGAAGGTCACCGTGCCGGCCAACGGATCGACCTTGGCGGCCACAGTCGGGCGGAACGACTCCTGGGCCGCCAGCTGGGCGATCAGGACCAGCAACAGAGCGAGGAAAAACCAGACGTCTTTTTTAGGGTGGATCTTGATCATGAGGGGTGAAATGTACCAAAAACGGGGGGCGGTGTCAATTTCTGCCGGGGGGGGAACCCGGCAGGTTGCCCCCGCCTCCAGCTTTCGGGAGGCGCCCTAGCGGCCAGGCAAGATAGCGGGTGGAGAGTCTTTTAGGGTCAGGGAATCCAGCACCCGGGCAAGCTCGTGCCGGTGGCGCTCCAACGAGCGGACCCGGGCGAAGTGGTTGCGCGCCCGGTCCAGATTCTGCCCCGGACGGTGGATGCGGAAGTAGCGGTCGCCGTCGAGGTGGTCGGTCAAAAAACGGACCCCGTTCTCGTACGACATCACCGTGCCGGCGATCTCGAGGGCCTCTCGTTCCGCCGGCGAGAACCGGGTGCGGGCTCCCGCCTGGAAACCGCGGGCCAGCGCCTCGAACAGCGTCAGATCGAGAGCGACCATGGCGGAGTCGGCGACATCCTCGGCGACACGGAAAACCGACGAGCGCACCAATTCGCCGAAGTCGAAGGCGGGCAGCCCCGGCATCACCGTGTCGAGGTCGAGCACACAGAGGCCCTCCCCACTGATCGCGTCGAGCAGCACGTTGTTGATCTTGGTGTCGTTGTGGACCACCTGCTCGCTGAGTTCGCCCCCTGCGGCCAGAGTTGGCAGGCAAAGGGTCCACTCGACCCGCGACAGGGCGAAATCGATCTCGGCTCCCGCCCCTGCCGTCCGGGCCAGCGGGTCGGCTGCGATCATCCGCCGGAGCGCCGCCACCCTTGATTCGGTATCGTGAAACCCCGGGATCGTCTCGATCAGCCGGGGGGTGTCGAGATCGGAAATCAGCCGCAGGAAATCGCCAAAAGCGCGCCCTATCTGGAAGGTTACCTCGGGGCCGGTGGCCACCTCGACGCTCACCCCCCCCTCGATAAAGCGGGTGGCCCGCCAGATTTCCCCGTGAGCATCGGTGACCGAGTCGCCTCCGTCGCGGGCCGGGACCAGGGTGAGCACCCGCCGGTCGAGGTCAGCCAACCCTTCGTCCGCCAGTTTCCTGCGCAGGTGGCGGGTCACCCGGGCGAAATTGGCCATCAGCCCCGAGGGATCGGGAAACACGTGTCGGTTGAGCCTTTGCAGCACGGTCCGCTGAAGGATCCCCCGCTCGACCTGGGTGATGAGGAACGTGTCGTTGATGTGGCCCGAACCGTACCTGGCCCCCGACTGCCATTTCCCCGGCAGGTCGAAACCAGCGGCCACCGCCGGCAGGTCGAGCTCCGGGTCAGCGGGGATCATCTCCCGCCCACAACTTTTCGGGATACTTGCCAGCCGCGACCAATCCCCGCAGGTGGCTAACGGTGGCCGCGCGGTCACGGGGGTGGGTCATCCCCACCCAGCGGTCGGGGGTCTGCAGCACTTTCACCCGTGCCCTCCCCCCGGCGATCTGCCGTGCCACCACCGCGGGCAGGAAGAACTCGGCCTTGGCATCGGCGGGGTGGTTTTGCAAAAACAGGTCGAAGTCCTTACCCAGGGCAGAAAAGATCGTCGGGGTGAACCCCCAGCAGTTCATCGACACCGGGGTGTTCCCGGGCAGGAAAAGCCCCTCGCCCTCGCCAGCCGCCTGCCGGGCGCCCCCCGGGGCCATCTCCAGGGCGGTCCACTCGGTGACGCTGGCAAGCGATCCTCCCTCAGCCAACTGGCACACCCCACGGGAGACGGTGCCATGCTCCGACAGGGTGTTTTGCAGCTCGAAGGCCACCAGCGCCCAGGACGATTCCGCAGCAGTGGCCTCCCCCTCCTGGAAAAAAGTGACCAGTCGGGAGAACGCGGTCTCGCCGTAGAAGTCGTCGGCGTTGATGACCAGAAAATTCGAGCGCACCAGGTCCGAGGCGGCCAGCACCGCGTGGCCGGTCCCCCAGGGCTTGGTCCGGCCGGCGGGCAGGGTAAAGCCCGGGGGGAGGGCGTCGAGCTTCTGGAACGCGTAGACCACCTCCAACCGGCGGGCGAAGGCAGCTCCGAAAGCGGCGTGGAAATCCCGCTCGGTTTCGGGGCGGATGACAAACACCACCCGCTCGACCCCGGCCCGCAGGGCGTCGTACACCGAGTAATCGAGAAGTCGTTCGCCGCCCGGGCCCACCGCCTCGAGCTGTTTGAGCCCACCATAACGCGAGCCCAGGCCCGCCGCCATCACGACCAGTTCGGGTTTCATTGCCGAGTCTCCTGGAGGTCATTATAGCAAATCCCGGCCGGGGGCACCCGCCACTACCGCCGATTTTTGCCCGCCCCCCTTTCCGCACCGCAATTCCTGCGGGAAAGTCTGATTTGTCGGTGCTTTCGAGGTTCTCCAGATTGACAGCCGGGGTGGATTGAAGTACCATCTCATCGCAAAAAAACCAA
>CAZTNO010000049.1:0-13456 GCA_964614865.1 uncultured Clostridia bacterium | reverse complement strand
AAGACATCGCCATCCTGACCGGCGGCAAGGTGATCTCCGAGGAACTCGGCATGAAACTCGAAACGGTGGGCATCGACCTTTTGGGCACCGCCAAAAAGGTGGTGGTCGACAAGGACAACACCACCCTGGTCGAGGGGGCCGGTACCGACGAGGAGATCAAGGGGCGCATCCAGCAAATCAAGAAGCAGATCGAGAATACCTCCTCCGACTACGACCGCGAAAAGCTGCAGGAACGCCTGGCCAAGCTCTCGGGCGGTGTCGCCGTGATCAAGGTGGGAGCAGCGACCGAGACCGAGCTGAAAGAGAAGAAGGCCCGGGTCGAGGACGCCATGCACGCCACCAAGGCGGCTGTCGAAGAGGGGATCGTCCCCGGCGGCGGCGTGGCCCTGCTCAAGTGCCTGGCCACCCTCAAGAAGGTGAAGCTTGCCGGCGACCAGCAGTTCGGCATCAATATCCTGCGCAAGGCGCTGGAAATGCCGCTCAAGAAGATTTCCATGAATGCCGGTTACGAGGGCTCGATCATCATCGAAAAGGTGAAGAAATCGCGCAACAAGAATTTCGGTTTCGATGCCCTCCACGAGAAGTATACCGACATGATTTCGGCCGGCATCATCGATCCGATGAAGGTGGTTCGCATCGCCCTGCAGAACGCCGCGTCGATCTCCGGCCTGCTTTTGACCACCGAAGGGCTGGTGGCCGAGATCCCGGAAAAGGAAAAGGCCGCTCCGGCCATGCCTCCGGGCGGCGGGATGTACTGACCCTAAAACCTTGGGGCGGGGCGGTCCCCTTGAACGGGCCGCCCCCTTGCCAAAGTCATCCGACCCCGCGGGAGGAAACTCCCCGCGGGGTTTTTTTTAGGAGGCTGGCCCATCATGTGGCTCGACTCACTGAAACTCGTCGTTCCCATTGCCCTGATGCTGGTATTGCTCGGGCGCAAGGTCCACCTGGCCCTGGCCATCCTGGCCTCGGGGGTCTCGATGGGCCTGCTGTTCGGCATGTCGCCCGCGGAGATGGGGGGGGTGGCCGCGCGGGCCGTCATCGCCCGGGAAACGATCGAATTCGTGCTGATCGTCTACGCGGTGCTTTCGCTGGTGCAGATCATGAAGGCCAAGGATTCCCTGGGGCGTATGGTGTCGGCCCTGCGGGGGTTGCTCAGGCGCAAGAAACTGGTGATCACCTTACCGCCGGCCATCATCGGCCTGCTGCCCATGCCCGCCGGGGCCCTCCTGCCGGCCCCGATCCTCAACGAGACGCTGCGTGACGACCAGGTCTCCCCGGCAGTGAAGACCTACATCAACTACTGGTTCCGTCACATCTGGGAGTATTCCTTGCCGTTGTCGCCCGGTGTGATCGCCGCTGCCGCCGTTTTTCGCGTCGACGTGATGCGGGTCACCGCCGCTACCGCCCTCTTCCCCCTGCTGGCCATGGTGATCGGGACGGTGGTCATGAACCTGGCGCTGCCCAACCTGCGGGAATTCACCCCGCAAGCCGGGCGGCTCACCACCCATCTCGCGGGCCTGCTCGGCGGCTTGTGGGAGATCCTGGCCATCATCGGGCCGATCCTCTTCCTGCGCGGCCCCATGACCCGGTACGGCATCTCCACCCTGGCCGTCCTCGGACTGGTGACCACGGTTTCCTGGCTGACCCTTGGCCTGCCCTGGCGAGAGCGCTTGCAGGCCCTGCTCCGAGCGTTCAATCCCACCCTGTTGCTCACTTCGGTGGCCATCATGGTGTTCACCGCTTTCATCGTCCACTCGCCCCAGGTCCTCGACGTCACCCGCCGCCTGATCGATGGTGCCGGCCCCTTCCGCGCCGTGGTCATGTTTTTGGTGCCGTTCGTGATCGGGTTTCTGACCGGCATCTCGAACGCGTTTGCCGGCATCACCTTCCCGCTGTTCCTGTCGGTGGTGGGGGGGAGCTCGCCCGACATGGTCGGGGTGATGTTCCTGTACGTGGCCGGGTTCTGCGGGGTGCTGCTGTCGCCGGTGCATTTCTGCCTGGTGCTCAGTGCCGAATACTATGGGGCACGGCTTAAAGACGTGTATCGTTATCTGCTCCCTTCGGTGATCGTTGTTGCCCTGGTGGCCACCCTGATCTACCTCTGGAAGGGGGGGGCGCCGTGACCGACCGGGTGTACTGGCGTGATTCGTACCGCCAGGTTTTGAGCGCCCGCGTGCGGCGAGTCTGTTCCGACTCGGACGGGACCTGGGTGGCGCTGGACCGGACCCTCTTCTTTCCCGGGGGGGGAGGCCAGCCCGCTGACCATGGCACCCTCGACGGAATGCCATTGCTGGGGCTGCGCGAGCAGGAGGGGGAGGTGTGGCATGGGCTGGTTGCTCCCCCAAAGAATCGGCGGGTGGAGCTTTGGCTCGACTTTTCGCGGCGTTACGACCACATGCAGCAGCACACCGCACAACACCTGCTTTCCCAAGTATGCCAGCGCCAACTCGCGGCGGGGACCCTCTCTTTTGCCCTGGGTGCCGACCACACCACCATCGAAATCGATCGTCCCGAATTGACCGCAGCGGAAGCGGCGGAGCTTGAACGGGAGTGCCTGAAAGAAATTGCCGCCCACCGCCGGGTGCGGATCTACCAGAGCGATCATCCAGAGGACGTCCCGTTCCGCCGGCCGCCCAAGGTGGCGGGCCGGGTGCGGGTGGTGGAGATCGACGGCCTCGACCATTCTGCCTGCGCCGGCACCCATGCCTGCAACACCGCCGAAATCGGCTGGGTGAAGATCGTGACCACCGACCGGGTGAGAGGGCACGTCCGCATCCACTTTGTCGCCGGTTTCCGGGCGCTCGCAGACCATGCCCGCAGCCTCGACACCCTGGGTAACCTGGGAAAAATGCTGTCGAGTGGCAGCTTGGAAATCGTCTCTTCGGTCGAGCGGATCGTGGCAGAGCGGGATCACCTGGCCCGGGAGCTTCGTGCGATGAGCAACCGGGCGGTGGCCCGCGAGGTCCGGGAAGCGCTGGCCGACCCCGCCCCGCTGGTCGTGAGGGAGTGGAACGGTTGGGAACCCTCAAACCAACAACGCTTTGTAGCCGAAGTCATGGCCGCCGGCCGGAACGTCGTGGTCTTCGACCGGGCGCGGGGCGGGCTGCTCGTCGGGCGCGGCCAGGGGGCGCTCGATTTGCGGGAATTGGCCCCGCGGATCTACGGGTGGATCGGGGGGCGGGGCGGGGGAAGGCCCGATCTGGTGTCGGGGAGGGGCGACGACTTCGCGGCCCTCGACGATCTGCTCGATTTTTTGACCGGGGAGTTCTCCCGGGGCTAGTGGTTTTCCCGGTCAGCGGCGCCGGCCGAACAGCGCCCCCAAAACCCCGCGCACGATCTGCCGTCCCATCGTGCTGCCGATTGCCCGCAGGGTGCTCTTGGCCGTGGCTTCGAGCAAGGTTTCGCGGGTCCGCCCCGGGCTTCGGTTCGCTGGGGGGGGAGCCGCCGCGGCCCGGCGGGTCGCCCGTTCGGTCAGGTTTTCGTAGGCCGATTGCCGGTCCACGGTGCGGTCGTACTTTCCCGCCAGCGGCGACCGGCGGCAAAGATCCTGCCGCTCGGCAGCGTCGATCGGCCCCAACCGGCTGCGGGGCGGGGCGATCCATACCCGTTCCACCGGGAGGGGGGAGCCCTTTTCGTCGAGGGGAGAGACCAGCGCGTCGCCTACCGCGAGTTCGGTGAGGACCCTGGCGGTGTCGAGCCGGGGGTTGATGGCGAAATTTTCGGCTGCCGCCTTGACCGCCCGCTGGTCGCGCAGGGTGAAAGAGCGCAGGGCGTGCTGCACCTTGTGGCCCAGTTGCCCGAGCACCGAATCGGGGATGTCGGTCGGATTCTGGGTGACAAAGTAGATCCCCACCCCTTTCGAGCGGATCAAACGCATCACTTGCTCGATCTTTTCCAGCACCGCGGTGGGCAGGTCGGTGAAGAGCAGGTGGGCCTCGTCGAAAAAGAAGACCAGTTTGGGCAGCGGGCGGTCGCCGACCTCGGGGAGTTGTTCGAATAGTTCCGACAGCAGGTAGAGGAGGAACGTGGCGTACAGGCGGGGCGAGCGCATCAACCGATCGGCGGCCAGGATGTGGATGGTCCCCGGCCCTCCTGCGGTGGAAGCGAACAGGTCGCCGATGTCGAGTGCCGGCTCACCGAAAAATAGGTTGCCGCCCTGTTCCTCCAGGGTGAGCAGGCCGCGCTGGATGGTGCCGACCGAGGTGGCTGAGACGTTGCCGTACCGTGCGGTAAGCTCTTTGGCGTTTTCGGCGGCGTAGGTCAGCGCGCTGCGCAGGTCTTTGAGGTCGAGCAGCAGCAGCCCCTCGTCGTCGGCGTACCGGAACACGACCTGCAGCACTCCGGCCTGGTTTTCGTTGAGGTCCAGCAGGCGGGAAAAAAGGAGTGGCCCCAGCTCCGAGACGGTGGTGCGGACAGGGTGGCCCTGCTCGCCCCACAGGTCCCACATCACCGTGGGCGAGGCGGCGAACGGTCGATCCCCCAGGCCGAGTTGGGCGAGGCGCTCGATTACCCGGGCGTTGCCTCCGCCGGGAGCCGCGAGACCCGCCAGATCGCCTTTGACGTCGGCCAAAAAAACCGGGACTCCCAGCAGGCTGAACCCTTCGGCGAGGGCTTGCAGGGTCACCGTCTTGCCGGTACCGGTGGCCCCGGCGATCAATCCGTGACGGTTGGCCATCGCCCCCAGCAGCAAGACTTCCCGGGGATCGGCCCGGTCGTTGACGCGGCCCAGGCAGATGGTAGGCGGTCCAGGGTTCATAGGGGTTCCTCCGGGGGGTGGGTCGATTCTACCGCGGTTGGGCCGCCCTGGCAAGGCCGGAAGGGGCAGTTGACCGAAAACGGGAAACCCGCTACACTGGAGACGGATGGTGCTGTCAATGAAAGTGGGCGCTTGCCGGGTTTTGTTCTTCGTTTTGCTGCTGGGTTCGTTGCCCGTGTCGGCCTCGCTCCGGTACTCTTTCTCGTTCGGATTGCAAGGCCAGGCCAGCGGCAAGGCCCTGATCTTCGTCCCTTTCCGGGTCTACTACGAGGCTGCGGCCACCGTCCAGCTCACTGCGATCTCCCGACCCGGAGAGCGGCTCCGCTTGGTCTACGAATCGGTCCCCACACCGGGGTACGTGCTACGCACCTTGGGTTTTTCGGGGAAAAGCGGCGCCATCCTGGTCGCTGCCCCCGATTACCCCCAGGCCAAAACTTTCGCCTCGGCCCGGATCGAGCGATGGCAGAAAGAGAGCCCCGAGTACGGGGCCCGGGTTTCCGGGGTGAAGGTCTTTCCCTACCAGGTGGCATCGACCCTGCGCAGTTCCTTTCTGTTCGACCGGACGCCGTTAGGTGTCCACGAAGCGGCATCCGAGCGGGTCGCGATCCAGTACGAGTACTACCCTTCGGTTCACGGTCTCTACTTCAGGGTGTTTCCGATGGCGGCCGAATTGCAGGGCATGTACAACCACCCCTTTCTGCCTGCCGGGGCGACCGGCCCCTGGGGGGAATTGCCCGAGTACTGGGACGGCCCCCCCGTCGACTACTCCGAAACCTTGACCCGGGTCGCCTGGTTGACCGAAAAAGTGGTGAAGTCGGTGATGACCGTTCGCCAGCAAAAGCCGGTCACCCTGAGGTACCGTGTCACCTCGCGTACCGAAACCCAACTCGAAATCGTCGGCGAGAGCCGGCCCGACGTTCCGCTGTGGAAAGGGTTCATGTTGCGCGAAGTGCGCAGGACCGTTCGCCTCCGTCCTGCCGACCAGTCCCTGTTGCTCGACGAGATCCACCTGACCATCGGCAACGACAAGGGGCAGAGCATGGCCGGCCACTGCCAATTGAAACGGATCGAATAAACGAACAGGAGAGAACCAATATGGAACACACCGCATTCCTTTTCCCTGGCCAGGGGTCGCAGGCCGTCGGCATGGGCCGGGACCTGGCCGAGCACACCGACATCGGTCGCGCCGCTTTTGCCGAGGCCGATGATATCCTGGGCTATCCCCTCTCGAAAATCTGCTTTTCCGGGCCCGAGGAAGAATTGAAGCTGACCCACCATACCCAGCCAGCCTTGCTGGTGGTTTCCCACATCCTTTTCCGGCTGCTGGGAAAGACACCGACCGTGGCTGCGGGTCACAGTCTGGGAGAGTATTCGGCCTTCGTTTCCGCCGGCACCCTCCGCTTTGCCGATGCGGTACTGGCGGTCCATCGTCGCGGCAAGTACATGCAGGAAGCCGTTCCGGTGGGACAGGGGGCCATGGCCGCCGTACTCGGAGTCGGCCTCGACGCGGTGCGCGAAGTTCTGGCGGCGACTCCCGGGGTGGTCGATCTGGCCAACTGGAACAGCGCCGGGCAAATCGTGATTTCGGGGGAAAAAGGGGCGGTCGAGGAAGCGGTGAAGCGCCTCGCTCCGCCCAGAAGCGTTTTTCTCCCGGTGTCGGCCCCGTTCCACTCCCGCCTGATGGAGCCCGCAGAACAGCGGCTGGCCCTCGACCTGGACCGCCTTCCCTTTGCCGATCCGATCTTCCCGGTGATCAACAACGTCGATGTGGCCTGGGTGAGTGGGGGGGCGGTGGCCCGGGACGGCTTGAAACGGCAGGTTTCCCGGCCGGTGCTGTGGCACGCCATCATGGAAAAACTGCTCGGTGAAGCTTCCATCACCCGTTTTGTGGAGATCGGATCGGGCAAAGTGCTGTCGGGGATCGCCCGCAAAACCGCCAAGGAACTGGGCAAGACGGTCGAGGTTTTCTCGCTCGAGAATCTGGCCGATCTGGAAAAGATCGCCGGAGTGAACGGGTGATTTTCGCCCCGTCCAGTACCAGGAAGCCTTTCGGGGGCCTTTCCCGAGGTGTGCGCCAAGTTCATTGTCCAGTCATGGTTTCCGGGGGTGCGCTGGGGGAAACACAGACTGGGACAGTAAAAAATAAGACAAAATGCTTGACAATTGATTTTCAGCATGCTATTTACTGAACAACATGATTAGACCGTCATTTTGGAGAGTGCCATGTCGCTATTTGGCTTCCAAAAAACCAAAAAGATCGTAGGTTTGGATATCGGTTCTTTCGCCCTGAAGCTGGTGGAATTGAAGCCGGTGAAAAAGGGCAAGGAGACCCGGTATGAACTCGTGGCCCTGGGCTACGAGCCGGTTCCCTACCAAGCCATTGTCGAGGGAAGCATCATGGATTCCACTGCGGTGGTCGACGCCATCCAGCACGTGTTTTTTGAGAACAAGATCAAAACAAACCGGCTGGCGTTCGCCCTGTCAGGGAGTTCGGTGATCGTCAAGCGGATCGAGGTGCAGCGCCTCAACCCCGACGAGATGCATGAGCATATCTTGTGGGAAGCGCGACCTCACATCCCCTTCACCCCCGACGAGGTCAACATCGACTACGAGGTCATCGAGTCGCCCGACATCCACCCCGACAAGGTGGGGGTGATCCTCTCTGCGGTCCGCAAAGAGAAGTTGAACGACTACCTGCACCTGATCTCTTCTGCGAAGAAGGAAGTTGCCGTGGTCGACCTCGACACCTTTGCCACCCTCAACAGCGTGATGCTCAACTACGAGACGTACCGGGACAAGGCCATTGCCATCATCAACATCGGGGCTTCGATCACCAACGTGGTCATCTCCCGCGGTGGCCATCCGATCTTCGTGCGCGACATCGCCTTCGGTGGCAACCAATTCACCGATCTGTTGCAGAAGGAACTCAACCTGAAGTACGAAAAAGCCGAGATGGTCAAGAAGGGGCGGATGGTCGACGGTATCTCTCCTGCCGCCGTCAAGCCGGTGCTGTCGATCGTTCTCAACGATCTGAAAAACGAGATCAAGAAGACGTTCGAGTTCTACCGATCCAACACCACCGAGGGGCGCCTGGACAACATCCTCCTCGCCGGGGGTTCGGCCAACCTCGAGACCATCACCGACTTCTTCTCGCAGGAGTTCGACATCCCGGTGGAGACCATCAATCCTTTCGCCAACATCGACATCAATTACAAGAAGTTCGACATGAACTTCATCAAGGATATGGCCCCGGTGTACACCGTGGCTGTAGGTCTGGCCTTAAGAAGTTTGGGGGACTCCAAATGATCAAAATCAACCTTCTCAAGCCGGAGAAAAAAGAGGTCGTCGGCGGTGGGGAGTCGTCTTCCTTCGTCGAGGAAACCCGCTCGGGTGCCTTGAGCATCCCTTCGATCGTCGCCGCATTGGCGATCGCATTGGGGTTGATCGGGTTTCTCTATTTCTCCCAGAACAGCAAGCTCGACCGGATGCAAAAAGAGTTGGAGACGAAGCGGGCTCAAAAAGTCGAGCTCGACGACGTGCTGAAGAAACTGGCCGAGGTGGAGCAGACCAAGCTCCAGCTGGACAGCAAAATCAAGATCATTACCGATCTCAAGCTGCGGCAAAAGAACGCGGTGATCATGATGGACAAGTTGTCCCGGGCGTTGCCTGAGTACGTTTGGATCAGCAACGTCTCTTTCCAGAACCAGTCCTTGACCATCTCCGGCAGTGCCTTCTCCAACAACCTGATCGCCGATTTCATCACCAGCCTGCAGAACTCGAATTACTTTACCGAGATCAAGTTGCAGACTTCGGCGCGGAAAAGAGCCGGCGGTCAGGAGGTTTTCGAGTTCAGCATCATCTGCCAATTCCGGCCGATGACCGACGCCAACAAGGTGAGCTAGCATGGAATTGAAAAACTTACCATGGTACGGCCAGTTTCTGATCTTTCTGGCGATTGGCGCGATCCTGTTCGGCATCTTCTACTTTGTCCAGTATTCGCCCACGCAGGACACCATCGCTGGCGTCCAGCAGGAGATCGATGCCCTGGATATCGAGATCCGCAAGGCCGAACAGAACAAGGCCCGACTGACCAAGATCCAGGACGAACTCGAGCGCAACAAGGGGCTCCTCGTGCAGCTCAAGTCCGTTTTGCCCGAACGCATGGAGATCAGCCAGATCCTGCGCAAGATCCAGTCGCTGGCTTCCAATTCCCGGTTGCGCATCCAGTTGTTCACCCCGGGAGCCGAGATCAGCCGAGACATCTACTTCGAAAGCCCGATCCGGATCGCGGTCGATGGCAACTACCACAACCTGGCCATCTTCTTCGATCAGGTGTCGCGTCTCAAGAAGATCTTCAACGTCGACGGGTTGTCGATCACCCCCTTGAGCAGCATGAGTTCCGAATTCACCATCAACGCCAATTTCACCGCCACCACCTATATCTACCGTGACGTTCCCGTCCAGGTGGCTCCCCCGCCCCCGAGGGCACCGCGGGGAGACGCCCCAGATTCCAGAAATTCCGAGGAGGGGTGACGGCCATGAAAGCACTCATCTGGATCGTGTTGTTGTGCGCCCCGCTGCTGGTGATGGGTCAGGAACAGCCTACGGCCACCCCCGCGCCCGTCCCCGAGACCGACATGGACATGCCCGAAGGCGAGATCGCTCCCGGGTCCTACATGTATAACCCCGAAGGCCGCCGGGATCCTTTCTGGAACCTGCTCGGAGGCAAAAACCTCAAGAACAAGAAAGAACACATCGAGGGTTTGCCCGGTTTGGGAGTGGACGAGATCGAACTCACCGGCATTATCCATAACGGATCGGAATACAAGGCCCTGATGGTGGGCCCCGATGGCCGGCCATATCTGGTCGGGGTCGGTGAAAAGGTATACGACGGAGTGATCATTTCGATCGACCGGTATTCGGTTCAGTTCAAGAAAACATTGGAAATCGCCCTGATGGGCCAAAAAGCGACCGTGGTATCCAAAACGCTAAATCCGGAAGATGAGGGGGTACAGAAAGATGAATAAAAAGTGGCACAGCCTTCTCCTGGTTGTCCTCGTGCTGGGCGGGATTTCCTCGCTGCACGCCGGGGTGGTGATCGACAAGATCCACTACGTCCCGGGGGACGATTTCGTGCAGCTCCACTTCCAAACCAGCAAGGTGATCATTCCCGATTACTTCTATCCCGACAAGGCCAACCTGAAGCACTTGGTGGTCCGCATCAAGGACGCCGAGATCCAGGCTGACCCGGCCTCGTTGCGATTCGAATCCCCGGTGATCGAAGCGGTGGTGTTGAAGAAGACCGATTCCTACACCGACGTCGACATCACCTTGCGTGAAGAGGTCAACTTTCGCCTCTTCAC
This sequence comes from uncultured Clostridia bacterium, assembly GCA_964614865.1. Lineage (GTDB taxonomy): Bacteria > Acidobacteriota > Aminicenantia > UBA2199 > UBA2199 > CAZTNO01. Next base: position 3,337 of record CAZTNO010000049.1, on the reverse strand, counting down.
CAACCAGGGTGGACTGTACATCGAGTTTCCCGTCATCCGCAATCTGGGCCAGACCGCTCCCCAGGTTGTGGCAGCCGCTGCCCCCCCTCCCGCGGCCTCCCCGTCGCAGCCTCTTGTCGCCCCCGCCCGCTCCCTGGTGTCCATGGATCCAGGAACCCCGATCAAGGGCCGGGTTCAACTCAAGGACGTGCGTATGCAGAATCGGGAGGGCGATCGCCTGCGGTTCGAATTCGATTTTTCCGACAAGGTCAGCTACCGGGTAATCCCGATTGCCGACAGTGGTGCCGCCCGTTTGGCCATCGATCTGAAAAACGTCCAGGCCAAGCGGCTCAACCAGACCATTCAGCAGGGCTCGGTGCGTTCCTTGCGCGGCGCTTACAACACGCCCACCGATTACCGCATCGTTTTCGACCTTGCGACCCTCAAGCACTACACCGTTCAGGATCAGGGCGCGATGCTGGCGGTCGAGTTTTCCGAACGCGACCTGGTCACCCAGGCCCCGGCCGAAGCACCCGCCTCTCCCGTTGCCGAAGTCGCCCCGGTGAATGAACTACAGGCCCCCGAGCCGGTCGTGGTGGTGGCGGAAAATCTCTCCCCCACTCCCGCCGCTGCCAGCGAGTTTTTCCCCGCCGAAAAGTCGAAAGCCGAGGATGCCCCCCTGATCTCGGGCGCGCTGGTCAAAGAGACCGAACAGGGTGAAGAGGTCATCCCCCTGAAGCAGAACATGAACGACACCGGCAAGCAGTTCAAAGGCGAGCCGATGACCTTCACCTTCAAGAATACCGACCTGATCGATGTGCTCAAGGCCATCGGCCAGATCTCGGGGCTGAACATCATCGTCGATCCCAACGTCTCGGGCAAGGTGACCTGCGAACTGGTCAAGGTCCCCTGGGACCAGGCGCTCGATCTGTTCCTGCGCGTGAACAACCTGGACATGGTCCAGGAGGGGAATATCCTGCGCATCGGCCTGGTGACCAACCTGCAACGAGAGGCCGAAGACCGGCGCAAGTTGCGTGAAGCCAAAGAGAGTGAAGGCAAACTCCAGGTGTTCACCCGCACCCTGAGCTACGCCAAGTGCGCCGAGGTGAAACCGATCCTGGACAAGCAACTCTCCTCCCGCGGCGAGATCGTCCCCGATGTGCGCACCAATACGCTGATCATCTCCGAGGTTCCCGACCGCATCCCGACCATCGACAATATTATCGACACCCTCGATGCTCCCATCGCCCAGGTTTCCATCGAGGCCCGTATCGTCGAGGCCTCCTCCAACGCCCTCGACACCTTCGGTATCCAGTGGGGCTATAACCTGGCCATGGATCCTGCCCACGGCAACCAGACCAGCATGAAGTTTCCGGCAACCGTCCTCTCGAACGGTGGCGGCGTCTCCCAGACCAATCCCATGGGGTATGCCATCAATCTGCCGGTGGCCGAATCGGTGGTCAGCCCGAACGTTCGTCTGGGCAACATCGCCAACACCTTCAATCTCGACGTGGCCTTGTCGGCTCTGACGCGCAAAGGGAAGGGGCGGGTCATTTCCTCGCCCAAGATGACCACCCAGAACAACAAGGAAGCGAATATCGTCCAGGGTTCGAAGATTCCGATTCAAACCAACCAGAACAACACCATCACCACCCAGTACGTGAACGCCGCCCTGGAGTTGAAAGTCACCCCGCAGATCACCGCCCGCGGGTCGATCATGATGGAAGTCGATATCAAGAACGACCGTCCCGACCGGGGTCAACCCGAAGTGAACGGGATGCCCACCATCGCCACCCAGTCGGCCAAGACCTCGGTATTGGTGAACGATGGGGCCACCCTGGTGATTGGCGGAATGATGACATTCGAATCCAGCGAAAGTTCCAACGGTGTGCCGCTCCTCAGCAAGATACCGATCTTCGGGGGATTGTTTCGAAGCAAGTACAAAAATACCATCCAAAAAGAGTTGATCATTTTCATCACTCCGCGGATCATCAAGTAAGGAGGGCGACATGAAAACGAAAATCGCTCTACTCATCATCGTCATGACGGCCTTCTGGGGTTGCAGTTCGCTGGAAAACGTCACCGATTCGGGTTCCACCCTGGTGGTGACCCAGATCACCGGCAAGGATCTGGAAGGTAACGAGGGTTCGACCACCATCTTCTCCGATGTCCTCTCCAGTGCGGGCGGGATCATCAACGACAACTGCGTCGCCACCGTGATGGCCCAAACCCTGAATCCTTCCCCCGAAAGCACACCGACCTTCTACGAAGACGTGATCGTCGATCAGGTCGATGTTGCTTTCTACAAGAACGGTTCAGCGAATGTTCAGGGCAAGGACGTTCCGTACGCCTTCTCGCAGTCGCTAAACGCCCATGCCCAGGTGGGGTCCGAGACCGAGGTGGGGTTTGTGCTGATCCGCCATAACGCCAAGTTGGAGCCTCCCCTGGTTCACCTGCGCGAGTGGGCCAATCAGGAAAAGATCCTTCAGTTGACTGTCCAGGTGACTTTTTCGTCCCGCGACGTCGGCGGCCACCGGCTGGCTCCGGCGGTGGGCTACGCCACCGTCTGGTGCGCCAATTTCGCTGATACCGATACCACCGGCGGGACCGGGAACTAGGTGAGGAGAATCCCATGAAAAAGACTACTCTTATTTTGCTTTCGGCGGCAAGTCTGATCTTCTTCTCCTCCTGCAAGCGTGATACTGTCGACGATCCCACTCCGGTGGGGCCTGCCGGTTATCACATCCAGCTGGAAGGGAATGCGGCGCCTTCGGTGATGGTGGTCGATGGCCAGGTGCGCCACACTTCGCAGATCACGGTGCGGGTCAAGGATTACAAGGGTAATCCGCTGGCCGGCAAGACGGTGGTGCTCGAGCAATGGCGGGCCCTGGCGGATGGCAGTTATGCCAAGCACTCGGCCGGCTACTTCGACAACGATGTGGCCAACATTTCCAAAGTCACCGACGCTACCGGCACGATCACGGCCACTTACTACGGACCCAGCGTTTATACCGACCACGTCCTCACCTACGAGAATTACCAGACCACGATCTACGTGAAGGCGCTGCTGGCCATCGACGATCGGGCCTACGAAGAGACCCTGCCTCAGGACATGATCTCGATCTATCTGGTCAAACGGATCATGGAGCCCCTGGTTGAGGTCGTCTCGCCGACCACCAACTGCAAGGTGTCGGGGCTCGTTCCCATCCAAGTGGCTGCCTACGGCGACGTCGACATCTGTCGGGTAGAGTGCTCTCTGGGAAACCTGTTGATCGGTGAACTTCGCGGTACTTCGCTCGGTGTTTCCTACACCTTCTACTTGAATTCGTTGCTCTATCCCAACGGTCGCTACCGCATC
>CAZTNO010000048.1:0-13767 GCA_964614865.1 uncultured Clostridia bacterium | reverse complement strand
GGAGACGAAAGGACACGGTTGGAACGGGCGAGCGCCCGGCGGATCACCGAACTGCTGGCTACCGAGGTTGCCCTGACCCCCGACGAGATCGTCTTCACCGTCCCCCCCGAGCGCCGTTTCGGCGACCTCTCCACCAACCTCCCCTTCTTGCTGGCCAAGCGGAGTGGCGAGAAGCCCTTCCAGATCGGCCAGCGTCTACTGGAAAGGCTCGCTCCCGAGCTGCCCTCGCTGGGGAGGGAAGAGGGGGCGGCTGGCGTGGTGGTCTCGGTCTCGCTGGCCGGCGGCGGCTTCCTCAATTTCACCCTGGAGCGCGATCGCCTGTGGCACTACCTGCAGGCGGCCCCCGGGGGGCGCCCCCCGCCGGCGGGCGAGCGGGGCAAGACGATTGTCGAGCACACCAGCATCAATCCCAACAAGGCCGCTCACATCGGCCATCTGCGCAATTCCTGCCTGGGCGACACGCTGGCCCGCTGCCTGCGCTTCCTGGGCCACCCGGTCGAGGTGCAGAACTACATCGACGACACCGGCATCCAGGTGGCCGACGTGGTCTGGGGGCTGTTGTGCCACGAAAAGATGGATCTGGAAGCGATCCGGGCCATCCCCGATTTGGCCGGTCGGCTGTGGAAGAGCTATCCCGAGTACAGCACGCGGCTGGGCGAGAACGAGGCGTTTTCCGCCGAGCGCAACGAGGTGCACCGGCGGATCGAGGAAAAACTCGAGCCCGAGTTCTCCGTCTGCGTCCACGTCGCCGAAGAGGTGCTGCGGGACCAGCTCCAGGTGATGGAACGCCTGGGCATCCGCTACGACCTGCTGGCCCACGAGAGCGATGTCGTCGCCCTGGGCTTCTTTTCCGTCGCCGCCGAGCGCCTCAAGCGGGCCGGCATCCTGGTGCCGGCGGTCAGCGAGGAAAAGAAAGGCTGCTGGGTGATCTTCTACAAGAAGGAGAACATCGAGAAGATCGTGATCCGCTCCAACGGCACCGTCACCTACGTGGGCAAGGACATCGCCTACCACCTGTGGAAGCTGGGGCGGCTCGGGCTCGACTTCGAGTACCGCCCTTTCCCCACCTTTCCCGGCGGCACCGACGTGTGGCAGACCTGTTCTGCCGGCGGCGAGCGGCGGGAGGAATTCGGCCGGGCCGAGGCTGCGGTCAACGTGATCGACGTGCGCCAGCCCTACCGGCCGGGGATCATCTCCCCGGTGCTCGAAGACCGGGGCGGCGCGGGGGGGGGGCGGTCGTTCGTGCACTTCGCCTACGAGATGGTGGCGCTGACCCCGGCGTGCGTAGCCGAACTGGGCTTCCCGCTCTCCGCCGAGGATGAGAAGCGGCCCTACATCGAGGTGTCGGGGCGCAAGGGGGTGGCGGTCAAGGCCGCCGACCTGCTCGACCGGCTGGAAGCGTGCGCGCGGGTCGAGGTGCTCAAGCGCAATTCCGCGCTCGGCGAGCAGGAGGCCGTGGCCATCGCCCGGGCCATCGCCATCGGCGCGTTACGCTTCTTCATGATCCAGTTCAGCCTGCGCACGGTGATCGCCTTCGACTTCCAGCAGGCGCTCAACTTCGAGGGCGATTCGGGGCCCTACCTGCAGTACACCCTGGTCAGGCTGGCCAGCATCCTGCGCCGCCTGCCCGCGGACGAAGCGACGGTCGTCCCGGTCGAGCCCTCCACGCTGCCCCCCGCCGAGCAGGACCTGCTGTGGGAGATCCTGCTGCGCCTGGCCCAGGCCGAAAACACGGTGGCCCTGGCGGTGGCGGGCAGGGAGCTTTCCGCGATCGCCCAGTACGCGGTGGAGCTGTGCCGCAAGTTCAACCACTACTACCACGAGTTTCCGGTGCTGGCCGAGAAGGACCCGGCCGTGCGCGCCCTGCGGGTCTCCTTCCTGCGCCTGTTCCAGCAGCGTTTGACGGTGATCCTGGATTTGCTGGGCATCCCGGTCCCCGAGCGCATGTAGTCCCTTCCATCTGGGGGGGGATTGTGGTACATTGACCCTATCTCTCTCTCATTACCTATCTCTCCGTCAGGAGGGGAGGTGGAAAGGATGCTCTCCTGACCGGCCAGGGGGCCGGTCAGGGGGCTCGCTTGACCTTGAGGTTGAGCTTGCCGCCGGTCAGGGTCAGGGTCACCGACGCCCGGTCCATCTTGCTGTCTTCGAGTTTCTTGCGGATCACCATCACCATCTTTTCCCGCGGGATCGGTGTCAGCGAAGCGTTGGCCGCCAGCCCGGCGTAGTGGTCGTACAGGCTGGCAAAGCTCTTCTCGTCACCCAGCGCCAGCAGCAACCCCTCGGGTGCTTCTTGCGGGGGGGCTTCCCGCGGCGCGGACGGGGGGGCCTTGGGCCGCACCGGCACGAATTCCCCAATGCCCGCCTCCTTGTCCCGCAACCGCTTGAGCCACATGCCGTTGAAGGCGCTGAAGCGGGCGGTCAGGTTCTGCAGCATCAGCGCCAGGCGGGGGGCTTGCAGTTCCACGTTGCTCAGGCTGCGGATCATCTGCTCGAGCCCGGTGCGCTCTTTTTCCGGAGGGACCTTCAACTCGCCGCTGAAGTAGAGGGTGTAGGCCTTCTGCAAGGCCTCGATGCGGCCGGTCAAATCGCTGAGCTGGCGCTCGATCGCGCCGGTGCCCGATGTCGCAGGTTCGTTGGCCATCGCCATCACCCCTCGGGATAGCGGAGGGCGGGTTCCTGTCCCGACAAAACCCGGCACACCCCTTCGGCCAAGGCCTGCATTTCGTCTTCCCCGGCATAGACGTGCACCGGGGCGAGGCGAACGACCCGCTCGCGGATCAGCTCCACGAAAAACTCGGCATAGGCCATGCCGCCGGTGATCAGGATGGCGTCCACCGGCCGGGAGGGGACGGTCGACAGGGCGCCGATCTCTTTGGCGATCTGGTAGGCCATGGCCTCGACCACCTGGATCGCCTCGGGGTCGCCTCCCCGGTAGCGGTCGCAGGCCTCGCGAAAATCCTTGGTGCCCAGGTAAGAGTAGAGCCCGCCGTTGCCGAACACCATTTTTTCGAACGTCTTGTAATCGAGCTTGTGCTCGACGATGTAGCGGGCGATCTGCAAGGTCGGCAGGCCGCCAGCGCGGTCCAGCGAAAAGGGCCCCTCCTCGCTGGGGTTGGAGACGTCGACCATGCGGCCGCCGGTATGCACCGAGAGGGAGACCCCGGTGCCGAGGTGGACCACGATCAGATTCAGGTCGGGGTAGGCGACTCCGCTTTCGCGGGCGTGGCGCTTGGCCACCGCCTTCATGTTCAGGGCGTGGGTCAGCATCACCCGGGAGAAGAGCTTGTGACCGGTAAAGCGGGCCACCGGGGCGAACTCGTCCACCGACACGGGATCGACGATATAGCAGGGGATGGCGGCGGACTCGCCGATGGTCAGGCCGATCTGGGCAGCCAGGTTGGAGGCATGGGAGCCCTGCCGGGCGGCCACCAGGTCGTCGACCATGTGTCGGTCGACCCGATAGGTGCCGCTGACCAGGGGGGGGAGTAGCCCGCCGCGGGCGGCCACGGCGGTCAGTTCGCTCAAGGCGACCCCCCGGCCGGCCAGGAATTCGCCTACCAGGGCGGTGCGAAAATCGCGCTGTTCGTTGATGCCGGGGAAAGCCGCCAACTCGGCATCGGAATGGCGGATGGTGTCGACGAATCGCGGGGTTTCGCCGTCGAATACGGCCACTTTGGTCGAGGTGTTGCCGGGGTTCAGCACCAGAATGACGGGGGTGGGTTTCATGGTCAGATCCTGTCCTTGATGTATTTGCCGATGATCAGGTCGAGTTGCTTGTAGGTCTTCTCGGGGATCAGCTGCGGGGCGCTGATGATGGCCTGGGCAAGGGATTGCCCGCAGGAACAACCCTTGCGGGTGGGGGGCAGCTCGCGGCAGAGCTCGAAGACGATCTCTTTGGCCGTGCCGACGTTCTTTTGCAGGTAGCTGACCACCATTTCCACGTTCACCGGTTCCTGGTGCCAGCAGTCGTAGTCGGTGATGAAGGCCAGGGGGAGAAAGCACATCTCCAGTTCCCGGGCGAGTTTTGCCTCCACCGCCTGGGTCATGCCGATCACCGAGTAACCGAGCTGGCGGTAGGTGTTGGATTCGCCCCGCGAAGAGAACTGGGGCCCCTCCATGTTGTAGTAGATGCCGCCCGGGTGGGTGATCACGCCGATGCGGCCCGCCAGTTCGGCGGCCTGGGCGCAAAGCACCGGACAGACCGGGTCGGCCATCGACACGTGGGCCACCAGGCCGTTCTCGAAAAAGGTCTTCTCCCGTTTCCAGGTGGCGTCGACGTACTGGTCGGGGATCACCAGGTCGGTGGGTTTGATCTCCTCTTTCAGGGAGCCCACCGCGGTGATCGAGACCACCCGGGAGACGTTGAGCATCTTGAAAGCGAACAGGTTGGCCCGGTAGATGACCTCGGAAGGGTTCAGCACGGGGCCCAGGCCATGGCGGGCGAGAAAGGCGACCGGGCGGTTGTGCAACCGCCCCAGCACGAGGGGGCTGGAGGGAGCGCCGAACGGGGTGGTGAGCTTCACCTGGTGCACCTGCTCCAGCCCGTCCATTTCGTAGAATCCGCTCCCCCCGATGATGCCGATCTCGGCGTATTCCATGGCTTGCTCCTTGACGGTCGGTCGCGGGTATTATTGAGGATTTCGGTGTTCAAGTCAACCGCTCGCCGGAGGCACCCCCCGCGGCCCGGTTGACAAAAAAAGGGGTCTTCTCTACAGTGTTTGTCTGGAATCGCGGTGGTTCTGTAGGGGAAACGCATGGCACTGGTGAAGGTGTTGGTGGTCGAGGATGAGGAGCCGGTAGCCGTCTATCTGAGCGACCTGTTGCCCCTCCTCGGTTATGAAGTGTGCGCCTCGGTCGCCTCCGGCCCCGAAGCCCTGCGTGCGGTCGAGCTCCACCGTCCCGATTTGGTGCTGATGGACATCCACCTGAGCGGGGAGATGGACGGGATCGACGTGGCCAACGCCCTCCTTGCCTCCCATCCGCTGCCGGTGGTCTTCCTCACCGCCGATTCAGACCAGGAGACGATGCGCCGGGCCAAGGAAACCGATCCGTTCGCTTTCCTGGCCAAGCCGTTCGACGAACGGATCCTGCGCATCACCCTGGAGATGGCGCTGAACAAGCAGCGGTTCGGTCGCCAACTGGCCGAGCGCGAACAGTGGTTGTCGGCCATCCTGAGCAGCATCGACGACGGGGTGGCGGTCAGTGACGTCTTGGGGGCGACGCAATTCCTGAACCCGGTTGCCGAGCAGATCCTCGGCTGGAAACTCACCGAGGCCCGCGGACGTCCGCTGGACGAGGTGTTGCCGTTGCGAGAAGAGGGCAGCGGACGGCCGCTTGCGATGGGGGGGCCCCCGGCCGGCAGCAGCCCCTCTTCGGTGAGTTCCGCCAGCCTGGTCGACCGCTCGGGCCAACGCCGCGATTGCGAGGTGTCGGTTTCCCCGCTGCGCGATGCCAGCGGGCGGCAGGTCGGGGAGATCCTCGTTTTCCGCGACGTATCGGATCGTCGCCGCGGAGAACGCCTGCTGGCGAGCAGCGAAGCCAAGTTCCGGGCCCTCACCGAGAGTACGGTGGCGGCCATCTTCATCTCCCAGCAGGAGCGGATCGTCCACGCTAATTCGGCCGCCGAACGGATGGTCGGCCGCTGCCGGGACGAATTGCTCGGCATCCCGCTGACCGACCTCCTCCCCACCGATTTTCGTCGGTCGCTGCCGCAGGCCCCCGAGGCCGGGGCCCGTCATCCCCCGCTGGAGGTGCGCATCGTCGGGAGCGGGGGGGAGGAGCGCTGGGTGAGCATGACCCTCGACCGCATGGACCTGGACGACCAGCCCGCGGTTTTGGTCACCGCCTTCGACATCCACGACCGCAAGCAGGTCGAAGAGGACCTGCGCGAGAGCGAGGTCAAGCATCGACTCCTGCTCGACAGCATCCGCTCGCCGATCTGGGCCCTCAAAGAGGACATGTCGCTCCTCTACCTGAACAACGCCTTCGCCACATTGCTCGGCACCGACATCCAGCAGCTGGTGGGACAAAACATCGCGACGGTTTGGCCCGATTTTCCCGCCGTATGCCCCCCCGAGCTGTTGCGCCGGGTCCTGACCGACGGGGAGACCCAACACGTCGAGGGCAAGGTGGAGGGGGTGTTCTTCTCCTCGCGCATCTACCGCACGCCGTGGGGAATCCTGGCCATCAGCGAGGACATCAGCGAGCACAAGCGGACCGTGGAGGCATTGCTCGGCGCCTACGAGTTTCTGGAAAAGGTGATGGAGAGCACCGAGAACGGCATCTACGTGCTCGATCCCGAGGGGGTCTTCAAGCTGGTCAACCAGGCATCGGGCCGGCTCACCGGCATCCCCCCGGCCGACCTGGCCGGGCGTTCCTTCTTTTCGCTGTTCGCTCCGGACCGTCAGCCGTGGGTGCGCGACCTTTTTGCCCGGGTGCTGGCGGGTGGCACCGTGTCCCAGAGCGAGAGCGAAATCGATCGTCCCGACGGCAGCCGGGTGATCGTCGCCCTGAGTCTGGTGCCCATGAGCCAGGAGGGCGCCGTGATCAGCGTGGTGGGCACCGCGGTGGACATCACCGAGCGCAAGTCGGCCGAAGTCGAGATCCGCAAGGCCAAAGAGGCCGCCGAAGCTGCAAGCCGGGCCAAAAGCGAGTTTCTGGCCAACATGTCGCACGAGATTCGCACCCCCCTCAATGCGATCATCGGCTTTTCCGATCTCCTCGCCCACACCCTGCTCGCGGGAGAACAACGGGATTACGTGCAAACCATCAGCCAGGCAGCCGACGCGCTGCTGGTCCTGATCAACGACATCCTGGACCACACCAAGGTGGAGGCGGGCAAGGTGGAGCTGGAGAGCATCCCCTTCGATTTGGGCAACACCGTCCAGGACGTGGTCGGCTTGATGACCTTCAAGGCCCGCAACAAGAACCTGGCCCTCACCCACCACCTGAGCCCCGGCATGCCCACCCGGTTCCGCGGGGATCCCGGCAGGATCCGCCAGGTGTTGCTCAACCTGGTCAACAACGCGGTGAAGTTCACCGAGCGCGGCGAAGTGAAGATCGAGGTGTTCCGCGAGGCCGCCGAAGGGGAGAAAACCCGGCTGCGGGTGGAGGTGAGCGACACCGGCATCGGCATCGGCCCCGAAGACCAGAAAAAACTCTTCCGTTCGTTTTCCCAGGTCGACGCCTCCACCACCCGCAAATTCGGCGGCACGGGGCTCGGCCTGGCCATCTCCCGGCAGCTGGTGGAACTGATGAAAGGGGAGATCGGGGTGCGCAGCGAGCCGGGGCGGGGCGCCACTTTCTGGTTCACCGTACTGCTCGAGAGCATCCCTCAGGAGGGATTTCCGACCCGGATCCCCTTGGCCGACATCCGCGGGGTTCGGGTGCTGGTGGTCGAGGAGAGCCCGTCCACCCGGCAGCGATTGGTGGAAATGGTCGAATCGTGGGGGTGCCTGGCAAGCCAGGTCGGCGATGCCGGCGAAGCGCTCGCGGTCTTGGGGAGAGCCGCCCGCAGCGAGGCCCCATTCCAGGTGCTGCTGGTCGATTTCAATATGACCGGAGTGAACGGAGAACAGCTTGCCCGGGATATCAAATCCGACCCCGCACTGGCCCCGCTGGGCATGATCGTGATGACTTCGGTCGGGCGCCCGGGAGACGGGTTGCTGATGAAGCGCATGGGCTTTTCGGGCTACTTGACCAAACCGGTCCAGTCATCGCACCTGTACGATTGCCTGGCCATGGTGCTCGGCCTGGGTGACTTGCCCGAACCCCAGCGGGACGCGGTCATGATCACCCGGCACCTGATTCGCGAACAGCGCCGCCAGGAGGCCCGCATCCTGGTGGCCGAAGACAACATCATCAATCAGAAACTGGTGATGCACATCCTGGAAAAGGCCGGTTTCCACCCCGACGTCGTGTCGAACGGGCGAGAGGCGGTGACGGCGGCCCTCTCCGGCTCGTACCAGCTGGTGTTGATGGACGTGCAGATGCCCGAAATGGGCGGGCTCGACGCCACCCGGGAGATCCGCCGGCTCCAGTCGGGTTTTTTGCCGATCATCGCCATGACCGCATCGGCGATGAAGGGCGACCGGGAGATGTGCCTGGCCGCCGGGATGGACGACTATCTGAGCAAGCCGATCCAGCGGGAAGTGTTGATGGAAAAGATCGATCACTGGCTGGCAAAACCATCCTGATGGAACTTTTTTTGCCCTGTAGGCGTTACCAGGGTGTCGCAAGGGAGGTACCATGCGCAAAGCCGTCGCCCTGTTGATCATCGTCCTGCTCGCGTTGCCGACCCTGTTCGCCGCCATTTGGGCGGTGGGGTTGACCCGTGCTGCCCTTTCCCCCGAATTGCTCGCCGACTTGCCCCACCGCATCATCACCCAGTTGCCCGAATTGACCGACGAGTTGGTGACCGCCGCCGAAGACGGACGGGCGCAGATCGATGCCGACTCGCGGATGTGGCTGCGGGCGATCGCCCGCTCGCCGGTGAAGCTCGAGGAGGCCATGCGGAAGAGCGGGCTGGCATCGTGGGCCGAGGGCGAACTGGCCGACTCCCTGACCCGGCTCGGCCAGGTGCTGCGCGGGAAAGCCCACCCCGGCGAGGCCGAGCTCGACCTGCGGCCCCTCAAGACGGCGTTGAGTTCCGAGGTGTGGGCCACCTTCACCGAGGGAGTTGTCGCCGGTCTCCCCCCCTGCGACGACCAGGGGCTCGCCCGCTGGCAGGGCCGGGTCGCCGGCAGGGGCAGCGATCTCCCCCCCTGCCGCCCGAGCGAAGGGGTGGCGGTGGGGGCCTGGAAAGAGGTCGCCCTCCGGGCGGTCCGCGACATGCCCGATCGGGTCGACTACTTTTCGGGGGACCATGCACTCCCCAGCGGGGTCAACTTTGCCAAGGTGGTGGTGGCCCTCTCGGCGGTGGTTTTTCTCTTGCCTCTGCTGTTTCTCCTCATGGGTGCCGGCATCGCCGGCGGGGGCTGGGGCAAATTCCTGCACTGGTTCGGACTCTCCTCGGTGGCCGGGGGGGTACTGGCCTGGGGCAGCGTCGAAATCGGTCGCCGGGCGATGTTGCTCGGGGCCACCGAAGGGTGGCACCGTGGCGGCGATTCGCTTTTCCCCGCAGTCCACTGGTTTCTGTTCCAGCCCGGCAGCGGTATTTTGGCCACCGTGGGCCAGCTCTTCTTCGACCCGGTGGCCATGGTCGCACAGACCGTCTGCGTGATCGGACTGATCCTGTTCGCCCTGGGCTATTTCGTGAAACCGAAAACGGCGGCTTCGCCCCGGGAGGCTCCGGCGGCTTGATTTTTCCCGGCCGGTGCGGGTACAATCCTTTCCAGGAGACACCCATGAAAGGAAACCCCAAGATCATCGCTTCCCTGAACGCCCTGCTGGCCGACGAGTTGACGGCCATCAGCCAGTACATCGTACACAGCGAAATGTGCGCCAACTGGGGCTACGAAGCCCTGCATGGGCATTTCGAGAAGCGGGCCATCGACGAGATGAAGCATGCCGAGAAGCTGATCGGCCGCATCCTCTTCCTGGAAGGGATGCCGATCGTCTCGAAACTCAACAAAATCCAGATCGGTGCCGACGTGCCGGCGATGCTGAACAACGATCACCGCGCCGAAGAGGGGGCGATCGTCGCCTACAACGCGGCCATCAAGCAGGCGGCCGAACTCGGCGACAACGCCAGTAGAGACTTTCTGGACGAGATCTTGCGCGACGAGGACCGCCATATCGACGCCATCGAGGAGCGACAGGACCAGATCGCCCAGATGACCCTGCCTCACTTCCTGGCCACCCAGCGCAAAGAGTAGCCCCGGTTTGCGGTTGACCCCCGCTTTTCTCCCCGGGAGAACGGGGGCTTTTCCCGACAGGCCTTTCCAATCGGGCGGGACTGTACTATAATTTCTGGCAAGGAAGGCCTTTTTGGACGGGGAAAGGGCCACCCGAAAATCGAGCGAACATGTCAGAGGTTTCAGCTGTGAAAAGCGTTCCGCCGGTCCTGGTGACCGGAATTGCCGGGTTCATTGGCTTCCACGTGGCCCTTCGCCTGCTTGGCGAGGGGCGGGCCGTGGTGGGGGTCGACGACCTCAACCCCTACTACGACGTGAACCTGAAGGCCGCCCGGTTGATCGAACTGGGGCTGGACGCCGGGGCGGTCGCCGCCCTGATCCGCGGTGAACGCGATTCGATCGCACAGGACCGGCTGAAGGTCTTTCGCTTCGACTTGGCCGAACGCGATCCGGCCGAACGGATTTTTGCCGAGTTTCGACCGGCAGCGGTAATCCACCTGGCCGCCCAGGCCGGGGTGCGCTACTCGCTGGAGAACCCGCGGGCCTACGTGCGCAGCAACCTCGACGCCTTCGTGAATATCCTCGAGGGGGCCCGGCAGCACCCCCCTCATCACCTGATCTACGCTTCCTCCTCCTCGGTCTACGGCGGAAACGAGTGTGTGCCCTTCTCCGAACACCAGCCGGTCGACCACCCGGTCTCGTTGTACGCCGCCACCAAGAAGGCCAACGAACTGATGGCCCACACCTACGCTCACCTCTTCGCCCTGCCGGTGACCGGGCTCCGCTTTTTCACCGTCTACGGCCCCTGGGGGCGTCCCGACATGGCCCTGTTCCGGTTCACCCGGGCGATCCTGAACGGGGAGCCCATCCAGGTCTACAACCATGGACAGATGAGCCGTGACTTCACCTACATCGACGACATCGTCGAGGGTGTCACCCAACTGATTCCCCGCCCTCCCCGGTGCGACTCCGGCTGGGACCGGCAGCATCCCGACCCGGCCACCTCGTGGGCCCCCTACCGGGTGTTCAACATCGGCAATCACTCGCCGGTCGATCTGCTCGAATTCATCGCCCTGCTCGAGCAGAAACTGCGCCGCAAGGCGGTCATCGAGCGGTTGCCCATGCAGCCCGGCGACGTCCCGGCGACCTGGGCCGATACCGCCGCCTTGAACGCCGCAACGGGCTTTTCTCCCGCCACCCCGCTCGCGGTCGGCATCGGCCGGTTCGTCGACTGGTCTCTGGACTTCTACCCCGCCGGCAGCTCCGGCCGAGGAAAAACATGAACCCCACCCCCTGGAAACACACCGTTCTCTGCATTGGCGCCGGATACGTCGGCGGCCCCACCATGGCGGTGATCGCCGCCCGCTGCCCCGACGTGCTGGTGACGGTGGTGGACCTCAACGCCGACAAGATCGCCCGCTGGAATTCCGACGAGCTGCCGATCTTCGAACCCGGGCTGATGGAGGTCGTGCGCGAGGCCCGCGGCCGCAACCTGTTCTTCCACACCGATGTCGCGCGGGGCATTCGCGAAGCCGACATCATCTTCGTGTCGGTGAACACCCCGACCAAGACCTTCGGCCTCGGGGCCGGACAGGCGTCCGACCTGCAGTACTGGGAGGCCACCGCCCACCAGATCGTCGAGCACTCCGACCGGGGCAAGATCATCGTCGAGAAGAGCACGCTGCCGGTGAAGACGGCCGAGGCCATGGAACGGATCCTGCACGCCAACGAAAAAGGGCTGACCTTCGAAGTGCTGAGCAACCCCGAGTTTCTGGCCGAAGGCAGCGCCGTCAAGGACCTGGAGTCGCCCGACCGGGTGCTGATCGGGGCCCATCCCTCCCCGGGCGGCCAGGAGGCCCTGGCCCGCCTGGTCGACATCTACGCTCACTGGGTCCCCAGAGACCGCATCCTGACCACCGGCCTCTGGTCGGCCGAGCTCTCCAAGCTGGTGGCCAACGCTTTTCTGGCCCAGCGCATCAGTTCGATCAACTCGATTTCGGCCCTGTGCGAGATGGCAGGGGCAGACATCGGCGAGATCGCCCGGGCCATCGGCACCGACTCGCGGATCGGTTCGCGGTTTCTCAACGCCTCGGTGGGGTTTGGCGGCTCGTGCTTCAAGAAAGACATCCTCAACCTGGTCTACATCGCCCGCGGTTACGGTCTCGAAGAGGTCGCCGCCTACTGGGAGGGGGTGCTGCGCATCAACGACTACCAGCAGGAGCGCTTTGTCCGCAAGGTGGTCGGCGAAATGTTCCACACCCTGGTGGGCAAGCGGATCGCGGTTTTCGGCTTCGCCTTCAAGGCCAACACCGGCGACACCCGCGAGTCGCCGGCCATCTCGGTGGTGCGGCAATTGCTCGCCGAGCGGGCGGTGGTGGCCATCCACGACCCCCAGGCCCTGGACAACGCCCGGCACGACCTGGCCGGGCTCGAGGGGACCATCGAGTACACCGACGACCCCTACCAGGCGGCCTTGGGGGCCAGCGCCATCGTGCTGCTCACCGAGTGGGATCTGTACCGCACCCTCGATTATGCCCGGATCTATGCCGCCATGAACCATCCGGCCTTCCTGTTCGACGGCCGGAACCTGCTCGACAGCGCGGCGCTCCATGCCATCGGCTTCAACGTCTATCCGCTGGGCCGGTCGTCGCAGCTCCACTTCAACGGAGGGTGCCCATGACTCGCAAAGGTCCGGTCTGGGTTTGCGGCGCCAGGGGAATGCTCGGCCAGCAGTTGGTGGCCGAACTGGCCCGGCAGGGGATTGCCGTGGTCGCCACCGATCGCGAGGTGGACATCGCCAACGCGGGTCAGGTGGAGCGCTTTGCGGAGCAGACGGAGCCCTGCTGGATCGTGAATTGTGCGGCCTACACGGCGGTCGACCGGGCCGAAAGCGAGCCCGAACTGGCCCGGCAAATCAATGCCGAGGGGCCCGCTGTCCTGGCCCGCCTGGCCCGCCGGCACGACCTGCCCTTGGTTCACTTCTCCACCGACTACGTGTTCGATGGGCTATCCCCCATCCCCTACCGGGAAGAGGACGAGCCGGCTCCCCGGTCGGTCTACGGTGAAACCAAACTCGCCGGCGAGCGGGCGGTGACTGGAACGGCCCCGCGCCACTTCGTGTTCCGCATCGCCTGGCTGTACGGCGCCCAGGGTCACAACTTCGTGCGCACCATGATCCGGCTGCTACGTGGCGGTGGGCCGGTCCGGGTGGTCGCCGACCAGGTCGGCTCGCCCACCTTCACCGCCGTGCTGGCGGAAAACATCGCCCGGCTCATCGCCGCCGGGGGCGATCGCTACGGGCTCTACCACTACTCCGATGCCGGCAGGATCTCCTGGTACGATTTTACCGTCGCCATCCGCGACCTGGGGGCGAAACTGGGGTGGATCGGGAAAGAAACCGTGATCGTGCCGATCGCCACCGCCGATTACCCCACCGCGGCGGTCCGCCCGGCGTTTTCGCTGCTCGACAAGTCCCGGGTGATCGAGCGGCTCGGTTTCGACGTGCGCCCCTGGCAAGACAACCTGGCTGGTTGTTTGGCCGAACTGGGCAAAGGAGAGCTCCCATGACCCCCATTCCCTTCCAAACCGTCCTGGTCACCGGCGGGGCGGGCTTTATCGGTGCCAACTTCATCCGTCTGCTGCTCGAGCAACCCGATTTTTCGGGCCGGGTAATCGACCTGGACGCCCTGACCTATGCGGGCAACCTGGACAACCTCGAGAAAATCGACGAGCGTTTCCCCGGCCGTCACCGGTTCGTCCATGCCGATTTGGCCGATTTTGCCGCCGTAAAGCAGGTGTTTGCCAACGAGCCGATCGACGCCGTCGTCCACTTCGCCGCCGAGTCCCACGTCGACCGCTCGATTCTCGGCCCGGCGCCGTTCATCGCCGCCAACATCGTCGGCACCTTCCACCTGCTGGAGGCGGCCCGGGCCGCCTGGGCGGGGCGCCGCGACGTCCGCTTCCACCACGT
>CAZTNO010000047.1:0-13860 GCA_964614865.1 uncultured Clostridia bacterium | reverse complement strand
AGACCGACCGGGACTACCAGCGGTTCTGGAAGGTGTACGACGCCCAGGTGGGCAAGGTCAAGGCGGGCACGCAGTCGTTCCAGTTCGGTTTGATCCCGGGGATCCGGGTGCCCGCCCTGACCCCCGATGCCGAGGCGATGCTCGACCAGATGACCGATTTCCTCGACCAGGGCGACACCCGGGGGGTCGACCTCTACTTCAACGAGACGCGGGTGTCGCTGCGCATCGGGGAATCCCTCGGGTTCGCCTCGGGCCAGTATGCGGTCACCCCGGCGATGGCGACACTGCTGGAACAACTGGCGCCGGTTTTGAACCGCAACACCTTCGACCTGCAGATCGAGGGGCACACCGACACCGCCCTCTCGCCCCGTCTCGGCAACACCGACCTGTCGCTGAAGCGGGCGCTGGCCGTGGCCCGGACGTTGATCGGCGCGGGAGTGGCCGCAGGGCGCGTGTCGGTGGCGGGCTACGGGGCGACCCGGCCGATTGCCCCGGGAGGCAGCGAGGAGGCCCGCCGCCAGAACCGGCGGGTGGAGGTCCACCTGGTCTTCAAGCACCGCTGAGCGAAGATCGTGGGGGGGGGGGCGGTTTGCCATTTTTTTCCTGGCTGCGTAAAATGGGGCTCCGGAAAAAAGGGCTGAAAGGGGGCGTCGTTGCGAGGGGGGTAACCGTGAATATATTCTGGCAAATGATTTGGGAACCGATTCGGGAGATTCTGGCCAAGGGGCGGGTGCTTGCCCCCCGGCTGCTGGCCATGCTGGTGATCGTGTTGATCGGCTACCTGCTGGCCTGGCTGGTTCGCCGCCTGATGCGCTGGCTGCTGCGCATCGGCAGGTTCGACCGCTGGAGCGACCGGATGGGCTTCACCCGCATGATGCGCAAGGCCGACCAGTGGAGCAAACCCTCGGCCGCCATCAGCTCGGTGGGGTTCTGGCTGATCATGATCGTCGCCCTGATGGCGGGATTCAGCGCCTTGCGTTTTCAGCCGCTCGACCGCCTGGTGACGCAGTCGGTGCTTTACCTGCCCCGGGCCTTTTCCGCCTTGCTGATCCTGATCTTCGGCTTCATCGTGGCCGGCTTCATCGGCCGGGCGGTGCTGATCGCCGCCGTCAACACCGGCTACCACTACGCCCGTATGCTGGCCGAGGCGGCCCGCCTGTTGCTCTCGGTATTGATCCTGGCCATGGCTTTGGAACAACTCCAGGTCGCCCCGGGGATTGTCGTCGCCGCCTTCTCGATCATTTTCGGCGGCATCGTGCTGACCCTTGCCATCTCGTTCGGGGTCGGGGGGATCGATGCCGCCCGGCGCCTGATCGAGCGCCGGGAACCGGGGGAAGGGAGTCCCGCGGCCGGGGGCAAGGAGCCCGACCCGCTTTAGGAGAGAACCATGTCCGATTTTTTCCAGAACGGCGTCATCACCACCTTGCACCGGCTCGGCAACCCCTCGCTGGAACGGATTGAGGGGGAACTGGTTGAGTACGTCCGGCAACGGCCGCTGGCCCTGGTTTTGCCGTCCCTCATCTCCGAATTCGACGGCCCCGCGATGCCGGGCATCGTCCAGGAGCTGGCCAAGGTTCCCTATCTGAGAGAGGTGGTCCTGGTACTCGACAAGGCCTCGCGCAAGGATTTTGCCCGGGTCCGGGAGTTCATGGCCCCGCTGCGCACCGAGGTGCTGGTGGTGCACAACGACGGGCCCCGCATCCTCGAGATCTACGAAACCCTGGAGCGCAACGGTCTCCACGTTGGTGAGCGGGGCAAGGGGCGGTCGGCATGGCTCGGGTACGGAGTGGTCATCGCCCGCGGCAAGTCGGAAGCCATCGCCCTGCATGACTGCGACATCGTCTCCTATCGCCGCGAGATGCTGGCCCGCCTCTGTTACCCGGTGGTCAACCCCAGCATCGACCTGGTCTTCTGCAAGGGCTACTACAGCCGGGTGACCGACCGCATGCATGGCCGGGTGACCCGCCTGCTGGTGACTCCGTTGATCCGTTCGTTGGTACAGATCGGCGGGCGCACCGGCTTCCTCGATTTCCTGGACAGCTTCCGCTACCCCCTGTCGGGCGAGTTCTGCATGATCACCGACGTGGCCCGGGTGACCCGAATCCCCTGGGATTGGGGCCTCGAGGTCGGATCGCTGGCCGAGATGTATCGCAATTATTCGCCGCGCCGCATCTGCCAGGTCGACATCGCCGACAACTACGAGCACAAGCACCAGGCGTTGTCCGAGGGGGATCCCCAGCAGGGATTGCTGAAGATGACCATCGACATCTGCAAGTCGATCTTCCGCACCATGGCTTCCGAGGGGAGCGTCTTTTCCGCCGACTTCTTCAAGTCGCTGTCGGTGAACTACATCCGCAACGCCGAAGATACGCTGCTCCGCTACGAGGCCGATGCGGCCATCAACAACTTGGCTTTCGACCGGCATCAGGAGGCCCGGGCCGTCGAAGCCTTCGCTCAGGGGATCCTGATGGCCGCCCGGGCGTTTGAGGAGAACCCGATGGGCACGCCGCTGATTCCCAACTGGAATCGGGTGATCGCCGCCATCCCCGGCATCCTGGACATGCTGCTGAAAGCGGTCGAGGAGGACAACCGGTGAACCCGGGACCGGTCCGCCGCCTGGCCTTCACCGACCTGGACGGAACCCTGCTCGACAGCCGGACCTACCGTTGCGACGAGGCCGTGCCAGCACTGGAGTCGCTGGAAAAAAACGGCATTCCCCTCGTTTTTTGCTCCAGCAAGACCCGGGCCGAGGTGGTGGCCCTCCGCGAGCAAGCGGGCAACGGCCACCCGTTCGTGGTGGAGAACGGCGGGGGAATCTACATTCCCGAAGGCTACTTCGGCCGCAGGGTGGGGGAACCCGGACCGGACGGGTACGAGGTGATTTCGCTGGGACAGCCCTACTGGCGGATCCGCGACCGCTTCCTTGCGCTCAAAGCCCGAACCGGGGTGGATGTGCGCGGCTTCGGCGACATGGATGATGCCGAGGTAGCCCGGTTGACCGGGCTCTCCTTCCCTGCGGCAAAGAGGGCCCGCCTGCGGGATTTCGAGGAGCCCTTCGTGTTTCCCGGAGAAGAATCGGCCGAATTCCTGCGCGCGGTGGAGGCCGACGGCCTGCGCTGGACTCGGGGCCGGTTGTACCACCTGATGGGCGACCACGACAAGGGGCGAGCGGTCGAGATGTTGAAGCGGCTTTATGGAAATGACCGGGAACCTCTGGATACGATCGGCCTGGGCGACGGTTTGAACGACCTGCCCATGTTGCGGGTGGTCGATGAACCCGTCCTGATCCGCCACCCCGACGGCAGCTACGACCCGGGTGTCGCCCTGGCGAAGCTGGTTCGGACACGCCTGGCAGGACCGGCTGGTTGGAACGAAGCGGTCTCCGCCTGGCTGGCGCGGGGAGGAGTGGAGGGCCCTTGAGTCGCAGCAACGCGTTGCATCGCCAGGTGGTGCGGGAACAGCTCCGGAAGATCGGTTCAGCCGACATCGTGGTCGGCATTCCCAGCTTCAACAACGCCCGGACCATTGGCCACGTGGTACGGGCAGTCCAGGCCGGGCTCGACAAGTACTTTCCCGATCTCAAGGCGGTGCTGGTCAATTCGGATGGCGGTTCGTTCGACGGCACCCCGGAAGTCGTCGCCCGGACGGCGATCGAAGAGGCCGGTTCGATCCTGATTCCGCATCGGCGCGAACCTTTTTTCAAGTTTGCCACCGCCTACCTGGGCCCCCCGGGCAAGGGGAGCGCCTTTCGGGCCATTTTCGAAGTGGCGGCCACCCTGAATGCCAGGGCCTGCGCCGTGGTCGATTCCGACCTGCGCAGCATCACCCCCGAGTGGGTGGAGTTGCTGATCAAGCCCCAACTGGAATACCAGGCCGATTTCGTCGCTCCCCTCTACCAACGCCACAAATTCGACGGAACCATCACCAACAGCATCGTCTACCCGCTGACCCGCGCCCTGTACGGTCGCCGGGTGCGGCAGCCGATCGGCGGAGATTTCGGCTTTTCGGGGCGCATGGCTGCCCACTTTCTGGCCCAGGATGTCTGGGACAGCGATATCGCCCGTTACGGGATCGATGTCTGGATGACCACCGAGGCACTGACCAACGGCTTTACCGTGGCCCAGTCCTTCCTGGGGGCCAAGATCCACGATGCCAAGGACCCCGGGGCCGACCTGAACTCAATGTTCGTGCAGGTCGTCGGATCGGCCTTTGCCCTGATGGAGAAGTATGCCACGGTCTGGCAGGAAGTCGGCGCAACGCTTCCGGTGCCCACCTATGGCTTTCGCTACGAGGTCGGTCTCGAGCCGGTGGTGGTCAACGTCGAACGGATGCGGACGGTCTTCCGGGAAGGGGTGCGGGGGCTGGGGGAGATTTGGCTCGAAGTGATCGGTCGGGGTGATTTCCAGGAACTCGAGGGGCTGGCCGACAAGGCGGAGGTGGATTTTCGCTTCTCGCCCGCGTTGTGGACCCGGATCGTCTACGATTTCGCCCTGGCCTACCATCGGCGTCGCATCCGTCGGGTTCATCTGTTGGGTTCGCTGGTGCCGATCTACATCGGCCGCACCGCCTCGTTCGTCATCGAAATGGCTGCGGCAGGCCAGGAAGAGGCCGAGCAAGCCGTGGAGGGACTCTGTTGCGAGTTCGAAGCACAGAAGGAATCCCTGCGGGCCCAGTGGCAGGCCAAGCGGTAGTCGGAATCAGATCGTTTCGGCCAGAGCCCGGCTCAGCGCTTCGGTGACCCGGCGGACCTGGGCCAGGGTCATGGTGGGGAAGATCGGCAGCGAGATCTCGCGGGCGAACAACCGCTCGCTGACCGGGAAATCGCCCGGCGGGTCGCCGAAGGTCTCTTTCCAGAAGGTGAAGCGGGGCAGCGGGATGAAGTGCACCGAGGGGTGGATGCCCTGTTCGAGCAGGCGGGCGATGATGCGGTCGCGACGCTCCTGCCCTCCTTCGGAAAGCAGCACCGGGTAGAGATGCCAGGTGGGCCGGCAGCCCTCCCGCACCCTCGGCCGGATCAGCCCCGCTTCGTTTCGCAGCAGGCGGTCGTACCAGCCGGCCACCCGCCGGCGGCGGGCCAGGATCTGCTCGATTCGGCCCATCTGGGCGATGCCCAGCGCCGCTAGCACGTCGGGCAGGTTGGCCTTGAGGCCGGGAAAGAGGACGTCGTAGAGCGGGCTGCCCGCCTGGTAGCGGGCCCGGTTGTCCTTGGACAGGCCGTGCAGCGCCCAGCGGCGCAGTGGCGGGGCGAGTTCGCGGCGGTCGGTGACCACCATCCCCCCCTCGCCGGTGGTCAGGTTCTTGTTGGAGTAGAAGCTGAACACGGTCAGGTTGGGTCCGCTGCCGACCCGGCGTCCGTTGTCCTCGGCGCCCAGGGCGTGGGCTGCGTCCTCGACGACCGCCAGGCCGTGGCGCCAGGCGATCGCGTTCAGTTTCGTCATGTCGGCCGGCTGGCCGCCGAAGTGCACCGGCATCAGGGCGCGCAGGATCCCCCCGCGGCTCCGCGACACCAGCGTGCCTTCCCGGAGCAGGTATTCGCGGGCGATCAGCGCTTCGACCGCCTGCGGGTCGAGGTTGAAGGTGCCCGCGTCGACGTCGCACAGCACCGGCCTCGCGCCACGGTGCATGACCACCGCGGCGGTGGCGGTGAAGGTGTAGGCGGGCAGGATCACCTCGTCGCCGGGGCCGATGCCCAGCACCGCCAGCGAGACCTCCAGGGCGGTGGTGGCCGAAGAGGTGGCTACCGCCACGGCGCAGCCCAGGCGCTTGCGGACCGCCGCCTCGAACTCCTCGCAGGCCGGCCCCGAGGTCAGCCAGCCCCTTTTGAGCACCCGCACCACCTCGCGGATCTCGGCCCGGCCGATCCAGGGCATGGAGAAGGGGATCTCGTCGTGGGGTTGCTTCATGGCGGGGTCATCTTACCGCGGCGACAAAAAAAGCGCAACGAACCGGGCCTCCCGGAAGGTCAGAACGTGACGCGGAGACCCAGCCGGGCCTGGCGCGGGGTACCGCCGCAGCCGGGGTTGCCGTAGAAGTCGGTCTTCATCTTGTAGCGCGGGTCGAGCACCGGATGGTAGTCGGCGATGTCCCATCTTCCCGTGAGCAGCAGTTCTTCCGGGATGCCGGTTGAACCTTGGTTGTAGACCGGAAAGATGCGGGTGGCGGTTTTGGTATCCAATAGGTTGTCGATGTTGAGACTCACGGTGACGGTGGCCTTGCCCAGCCGCCGCGCATACTCCAAATAGAGGTCGGCCACCACCAGGAAGGGCGAGCGTCCCAGGTCGCTGTTGCGGTTGTAGGGTAGGTAGTCGTCACAGTATTCTATGTCAAACTCGGTGGAGTTCGGCTGGCCGCTCATGGCCCGTGCCACCGCCCCGACACTCAATCCCCAGGGGAAGGAGTAGGTCCCATAGGCCTTCAATACCAGTGGCCGGTCCCCGGGCAGAGATCCATCGATGGGGTTGAGGTGGCTGTCGAAGTACTTGAACCAGGTCGGGACGACCATCGCCAGATTGGGAACGCTGTACCATTCGTAATTCCAGTCCAGGAAGGTGCTTTCCGCATTGCCCCGCAGCGAACTCCAGGTGAGCGATAAGCCGCCCTGCCAGCGGTCGGAAAAGCTCTTGTCGATTGCCAGAGTTGCCCCCCAGTACTCCCGCTTGGCTCGTGGCATGACCGGGAGACCGTCACCGTAGAGGCCACCCTCCCGTTCGGGGCGGGTCACCCCGAAGCCCGGATTGGCAAGAAAGGGCTTGGTTTCCAAGTTGAAATTCCAGGTGAATGCTTGGGTGACGGCGTAACGCAGGTGTTTTTGCACGAGTCGAAGCGAGGCGGTCCAGGGACTGTTGAACCTCTTCACCAGGCCGAGCGAAATCTCTTGTGTGCTGGCCGGTTTCAGGTCCGGGTCCGGATTGTGCGGCAAAGGGTTCCTGAAGTCGATGGTGCCGTCTCCCGGGATCAGTAGCCGGCCGGGGTAGTAGCCGTCGATGCCGATCTTGTCCCACTCGTAGGTGTCGAGCGAGTAATACGCGCTCTTCCACTGGAAACCGCCCAGTTCCCTGGCGGCCCAGGAGAGTTTCATGGGGTCGAAGTGGATGGCCGCCGAACCGGTCACCTGCAGGTTCCCGTCGCCGCAAACGTCCCAGGTGAACCCCAGGCGCGGCGAAAGCTTGTCGCCGAGGGAAAAATCGAGGGCGCGTTTTCCTGCGACCGAGGGGTGGTCGGAGTAGACGGGGACGTACTCCGATTCGGCGCGCAGGCCCAGGTGCAAGGTCAGGCGGCCGACCGTCCAGGCGTCCTGTGCGTAGAGGGCCCAGGTGGAGCTGAAGGCGTTGTAATAGTCCCCGTAGGGGCCAGTCAGGTCGTTGCCGCGCACCGCGTAGTAGCCGTACTTGCCGCGGCTGTAGTCGTAGCCGTATTGGTTCAGGCTGCGGTCCCAGGCGAAGAACAGGATCGGGTAGGTGGCACTGTGGTCGTACCGCTGCCCCTGGTGCTTGTACTGGGCGCCCAGCTGCCAGGCGTGGTCGCCGGCGAGATTGAAGAGCCCGGACAGGTCGGCGCCGATGGTCAGGCGCCGGTCGATCGAGGCCTTGACCTCGGTGGCTGACGGCCTGGGGTAGTTCACGTAGCCGGTGGGCCGGTAGTACTCGGGGGGCACGTCGAGCAGGCCTACGTTGGTGGTGCGGAAATACCCGCCCGGGGCCTCGGTCATGAACTGCACGCAGGGTCCGCTGGCCCGGAAGCGCTGGTTGTTCTGGTTGGTGCGCAGCAGGCCGGCGCGCAGCGAAAGGCGGGTGGTCGTGCCGATGTCCCAGTCGGCGCTGGCTCCCGCGGCCAGGTTCGGATAATCGAAGCCCGAGGCGTTCGCTTTTTCGGCGTTGCTGCCGGACGGAAACGCACGGGCGTTGTCCAGGTCGCCCCGCACCCGGGAGAAGTTGCTCAGCAAGGTGGCCGACAGACGCAGGGCTTGCCAGGGGCGGGCGGTGACCCTGGCCTGCACATTC
The DNA here is from genome assembly GCA_964614865.1 of uncultured Clostridia bacterium. Classification (GTDB taxonomy): domain Bacteria; phylum Acidobacteriota; class Aminicenantia; order UBA2199; family UBA2199; genus CAZTNO01. The sequence continues at coordinate 5,860 of CAZTNO010000047.1, read as the reverse complement.
CACTGCGTCTCGCGCCGTCGCCACTGCTGGCTCCAGGACGGCGAGTCGCCCGGGAGGGTGATGGTGCGGGTGTCCGACGAGAAAACGGGGACGACCGCGGCGAACAGGGAAAGCCGGTCCCGGAACAGCGAGCCGCCCAGGGCAAGACCCCCCTCCAGCCGCCAGTCGCGGCTTTGGCCGTAAAACGTCTCGTAGGAGAAATACCTGGCCTGGTGGGAATCCTCCAGATCGAGCTCGAGGACCTCCCGATAACCTGCCCGCAGCGGGTCGCCCGAGTAGTAAGCGTAGAGCTCGCCGTGCAACCCCTGGCCGCCGTCGCGGGTGACGATCTCGATCACCCCGCCGGTGGCGCCGGAAAGCCTCGCCGGCAGGCCGGCAGTGGTGACCCGCACCTCGTCGACGAAGTCGAGCGCCGGGGCCACCGCCTGTCCCCCCGCGAGCAGCCCGGTGACGTCGATGCCGTCGAGCAGGAACACGTTTTCGGCGGCCGAGGATCCGTCGATCGAGATGCCACCGGTCGGGACGGCCTGGACTCCGGGCAGGACGATCAGGCGCGACTCGATGGTGCGCTGCCCCGGCAGGCGGCGCAGCAGCTCCTTCCCCAGCGATTCACGACGGGAATGGCCCTGCGAACCCGCAAGCGCCAGCCGGAGGGTGATGCTTGTAGCCTGATCGGGCCCCGGGGCCAGCGTGAGTCCCTCCCGCCGGGCGGTTTCATCGCCCGGATGGGTGAAAACCAGGGTGTACTCTCCCGGCGCCAGGGCCGCCAGGTGGAAGCCGCCGTCGTGGTCGGAAATCGTGCTGACGGGGCCCGAAAGTGCCGGGCCGGTCGCTGCCACCGTCACCCCGGCCAGGGGCTTGTCCTGCTCGTCGGTCACCGTCCCCCGGATCCCGCCTGCCGTCTCCCGGGCCAGGGCAAACTGGGCGAGGAGAATCCACAGCCCCGTCAAGCAGAGTTTTCGGCACACGTCCCACCTCCGTCGCTCAAGGAGATTCTAGGCGGGCCGGAAGAAAAACACAAACAGAGGGGGAGAAAGGGCCTCCCGGCGACCCCTTCGCGGCGACCGCCGGGAGCGGAAAGATCAGGCCATCAGGGCGGCCAGGCAGAGCGAATAGTACTTGGAGTCGTCGTCGTCGGCCCGCGAGGTCAGCACGGCCGGCCAGGGGGCGCCGGTGACGTAAGCTGCGAGGATGCCGCCGGCCAGCAGGGTGGTGGCCTTGTAGAAGATGTTGGCGGCGTCGATCGAGGGCATGATCAGCATGTCGGCGTAGCCCTCCACCGGCGACTTGAGCCCCTTGACCTGACAGGCGTGCGGGGAGATGGCCACGTCGAGGGCCAGCGGGCCGTCGATGATGGCGCCCTTGATCTGCTTGCGGTCGGCCATCTTGGCGATCACCGCGGCATCGATGGTGCAAGGCATCTTGTCGGAGACTTTTTCGTTGGCGGCCAGGATAGCCACCTTGGGGTTCTCGATGCCGAGTTTCTTGGCGATCTTGACGTTGTACTCGATCATCTTGATCTTCTGGTTGAGGTCGGGGTAGGGGATCATGGCCACGTCGGAGACGATCAGCAGCTTGTCGTAGGCCGGCATCTCGATCAGGGTGGTGTGACTCAGCACGTCGTTCTTGCCGACCAGGTTGAGTTCCTTGTCGAGGATGGCGCGCAGGAAGTAGGGGGTGGAGATCAACCCCTTCATCAAAAACTGGGCCTTGCCGTCGACGATCAAACGGACGGCGACCTTGCCGCTCTTCTTCTCGTCGGGCTCGTGGATGATGTCACTCCGACACTATCCCCGTCTCGTCGCCCACCATGCTGGCGGTGATGATCTTGTTCTGCACCGCGCGGTGCACGGCCAGGATGGTGTCTTCGTCCTGGGCGTAGGCTACGGCCACCCGCTTGGGTTCCTTGGCCTGGACCAGCTGCTCGATCTCTTTCAACTTGCGGACAGGATTCATAAGTTACCTCCAGGGTTGGTCCATTGTTTGGCCGGCTCCTCGCCGCGCAGCACCCGCAGGGCGCCCTGGCAGAGGGCGGTCATTTCGTCTTCGCCGGGCAGCACGATCACCGGCGCCAGAAAGTCGATCTTCTCCTGGATCCAGGAGATGAACAGCTTGTCGTAGGCGATGCCGCCGGTGAGAACGGTGGCATCGATCCTGCCCTCCAGCACCACGGCCATGGCGCCGATCCACTTGGCCACGTTGTAGGCCATCGCCCGGTAGATGGCGGTGACCCCCGCATCGCCTTTTTTCACCAGCTCTTCGACCTGGCGCATGTCGTTGATGGCCAGATGGGCGACGATGCCGCCCTGGCCGGTGAGCTTCTTGCGCAGCTTGGCCAGATCGAACTGGTGCTGCTGCGCCCATTCCAGCAAGCCCCAGGCAGGTAGCGAGCCGGCGCGCTCGGGGGCGAAGGGGCCGTCGCCGTTGAGGGCGTTGTTGACGTCGATCACCCGACCCTGGCGGTGGGCGCCCACCGAGATGCCGCCGCCGAGGTGGACCACGATCAGGTTGCAGTCCTGGTACTTCTTGTTCAACTGCTGTGCCGCCAGGCGAGCCGCCGCCTTCTGGTTGAGGGCGTGGAAGATGCTGACGCGGCGGATCTCGGGGATGCCGGTGACGCGAGCCTCCTCCACCATTTCGTCGACCACCACCGGGTCGACGATCAACGCCGGCACCCCGGCAATGGCCGCCACATCGCGGGCCAGGCCTGCCCCCAGGTTGGATGCGTGTTCCAGCCGGGCGGTCTGCAGGGCCTCGAGCATCTCGATGTTGACCTCGTAGGTGCCCGATTCCAGGGGGGGCAGCAGCCCACCCCGGCCGACCACCGCGTCCAGGTTTTTGGGGTCGAACGAGTTCTCCTGCAAAAAAGTCAGGATGGCATGGAAGCGGAAGTCTCGCTGCTCGACGATGCGGTGGAAGGGGGCGAGCTCTTCGGCGGAGTGGGAGAGGTTTTTACCAAACAGCTTCTCCTCGCCCCGGAAGACGGCGAGTTTGGTCGAGGTCGAGCCGGGGTTGATTGCCAGGACCGTTTCAGTGGCCATGTTCACCTCGCGAAGTGTGGGACGACAGCCCCGAGGAAAATCGCAGCATGATGGCGCCTCAGGGGGTGATCAACTGGTTGTCGGCGTGGCGTGTCTTCCACTCGCCGATCACTTCGGCCAGGCGGCGGATCCCCTCTTCCATGTCGGTTTTGCCCGAGTAGGAGAAGTTCATGCGGAACGAATTCTTGCCGCCGCCGTCGGGGTAAAAGGCGGTGCCGACCACGTAGGCGACCTTTTTTTCCACCGCCGTCAGGAACATCTCGCCGGCATCCATGTAGTCGGGCAGGGTGATCCACAGGAAAAGTCCCCCCTCGGGCCTCGTCCAGCGCAGGCCCTCGATCTTGGGCATGTACTTGTCGAGCATTTGCAGCATGAAGTCGCGCTTGTCGCGGTAGGCGACGATGATCTTGCTGATCTGCTTGTCCAGCATGCCGGTGTGCATGAACTCGTAGAGGATCGCCTGGTTGAACGGGGGCGAGCAGAGGTCCACCGACTGCTTGGCCACCACCGCCTTCTGGATCAGGTCGTGGGGGCCGGCCATCCAGCCCAGGCGGAAGCCCGGGAGGAGGATCTTGCTGAAGGTGTAGAGGGAAATCACCCGCTCCGAGTTCATGCTGATCAGCGAGGGTTCGACCTCGCCCTCGAAGCGGAGCTGGCGGTAAGGGGAATCCTCGACGATCAACAGGTCGTGTTTCTCGGCGATGGCGAGGAGTTCCTCGCGACGTTTGCGGCTCATGGTGATCCCCGACGGGTTCTGGAAGTCGGGGATCTCGTAGATGAACTTGGGTTTGTGGCCCTGCTGCACGAGTTTGCCGATCTCCTGGTCGAGTTGGGTGGTGTTGGTGCCCTGCTCGTCGGATTCGATGCCGACCATGCGGGCGCCGTAAGAGTTGAAGGCCTGGATGGCGCCGACGTAGGTGGGCCTCCCGGTCATGACCACGTCGCCCGGGTTCAGGAAGATGCGGCCGACGAAATCGAGCCCCTGCTGCGAAGAGGTGACCACCAGGATGTTGTCGAGGTGGAGGCGGATGCCGTCGGCAGCCAAAAAGCGCAGGATCTCCTCGCGCAGCCGGTTGTCGCCCTCGGTCGGGCCGTACTGCAGCGCGCTCTTGCCCTCCCGCTCCAGCACCAGTCGGGTGATGTTCTTGATCTCTTCGATCGGAAACAAATCGGGGGCGGGCAGGCCGCCGGCAAACGAGATGATCCCCGGCTTGGCGGTGAGTTTCAACAGTTCACGGATCTCGGACCTCTTCATCCCCAGTGCGTTGCGGGAAAAGTACGATTCGTAGTTGATCATCGATCCTCCTTGTCCTTCCGAGCGGGTTTAGGACGATTCGCCGGAATGGCCGGCAAAAAGCGGCGATTCGGTCCGTCCATATTGGTATCCTACCTTATCCGGGGGGCGGAAGCAAGCGTTCGATGAGCCCGCGGGTTGACCTCCGTAAACCCCCCGGGTACCATGAGGGCGTTTCATGACCAAGGAGGGGGCCATGGCCTGGCTGGGAGTGGCGACGCTGATCTGGGCGTTTTCGTTTGGGCTTATCAAGAGCCGGCTTACGGGGCTGCCCGCCCTGGAGGTTTCGCTGCTGCGTTTGTTTTTTGCCCTGCTGGTGTTTCTGCCGCTCTGGCGGTGGCGGGCGGTGGCGGCAGGTCGGGTTTTGGCGCTGGCCGCGATCGGCGCAGTTCAGTTCGGTTTGATGTACGTCCTCTACATCGCCTCGTTTCGTTATCTGCCCGCCTACCAGGTCGCCCTGTACACGGTGCTCACCCCGATCTGGGTGGTGCTCCTGGAGGGCGGGCTGATCGGACGTCTGCGTGCGCGCAACGTACTGGCCGCCCTGCTGGCGGTGGCCGGGGCGGCGGTGGTGGCCGGCGGCGGCGACCCGCGCGGGAGCCTCGCCGGTTTCCTGCTGGTACAGGGTTCCAATTTGAGCTTTGCCGCCGGGCAGGTGGCCTATCGCCGCCTGATGGACGGGGTCCCCGCAGAAACCGAGCGGAAGGCATTCGCCTGGCCCCTCTTCGGTGCGCTGGTGTTCCTGGCCCTGGTTTCGCTGCCCGGTACGGGGCCGCGTTGGCTCTGGCCTACAACCGGGCAGTGGCTGGTGCTCGGCTACCTGGGGGTGGTGGCCAGCGGCATCGCCTTCTTCTGCTGGAATCACGGGGCGGTGAGGGTTTCGTCGGGGCTGCTGGCGGTGATGAACAACGCCAAGATTCCATTGGGGGTGCTGGTGGCCCTGCTGGTATTTGGCGAACATGGTTCGCCCCCCCGCCTCGCCCTGTCGCTGGCGCTGATGGGGGCTTCGCTGGCGTTGGTTGCCCCGAACTCGGGGCAAAAAAAAACCGCGGGGAGCGAACTCCCCGCGGTTTGAACAGACGAAACCGGGTTTAGTACATCCCGCCGCCCGGAGGCATGGCCGGGGCGCCCTTCTCTTTCTCGGGGATCTCGGAGACCAGCCCCTCGGTAGTGAGGAGCAGACCCGACACCGAGGCGGCATTCTGCAGCGCGGTACGCACGACCTTGGTGGGGTCGATGATGCCGGCCGCGATCATGTCGGTGTACTTCTCGTTCAGGGCGTCGAAGCCGAAGTTGCGGTTCTTGGAGCGGACGATCTTTTCGATGATCACCGAACCCTCGAAACCGGCGTTGGCCACGATCTGCTTGAGGGGAGAGGTCAGGGCTTTCTTGAGGATGTTGACGCCGAACTGCTGGTCGCCGTCGAGTTTCAGCGCCTTGACGGCCTTCAGGCAGCGGATCAGGGCCACACCGCCGCCGGGGACGATCCCCTCTTCGACAGCCGCCTTGGTGGCGTGCATGGCGT
>CAZTNO010000046.1:0-13866 GCA_964614865.1 uncultured Clostridia bacterium | reverse complement strand
GGCCAGCCAAGTAGTGCCCGACGCCCTGCTGCAAAAACGCAGCACCGTCGGCATCCGCATCCCCGACGCCCCGGTGGCCCTGCGGCTGGCCGCTGAACTCGGCCGCCCCATCCTGTCCACCTCGGTCCCTTTGGGCGGAGACGGCTTCTACACCGACCCGACCGAGATGGCCGTCCAGTTCGCCCAGGAGGTGGACCTGATCCTCGACGCCGGCATTTTGGCCAACATCCCTTCGACCGTCATCGACTTCACCGGCGACTTCCCCGAGATTCTGCGCCACGGCGCTGGCGACGTCTCCCTGTTCCAGGGGGGCTGAGCGGGTCGTGGCGACTGCCGCCCTGATCGTCTTCCTCCTGAGTTACGCCGGCATCGCCGCCGGCGCCTTCCCCGGACTGGCCCTCGACCGCACCGGCATCGCCCTGCTCGGTGCGATCGCCATGGTCGTACTGGGGGTCCTCTCCACCGGCGAGGCCCTCGCCGCCATCGACCCGGGCACCATCCTGTTGCTCTACGCGCTGATGGTCATCTCCTCGCAGTTCCGCCTGAGCGGCTTCTACACCCGCACCGCCCACCGCATCGCCCGTCTGGTCGACCAACCGAAAACCTTTCTGTGGTCGCTGATCGGGGTCACCGCCCTCCTATCCGCCCTGCTCACCAACGACATCGTCTGCCTGGCCTTCACCCCGGTGATCTGCTCGGCCCTTTCCCTGGCGGGTCGCCCCCCGCTGCCCTACCTGCTGGGGCTGGCGATGGCCAGCAACATCGGCTCGGCAGCCACCATCATCGGCAACCCGCAGAACATGCTGCTCGGACAGGTGGGCAAGCTCTCCTTTGCCCACTTCACCGCCCGCTGCCTGCCCCCCACCCTGCTTTCGCTGGCCGGCGCGGGGGGGCTGCTGATGCTGCTGTTCCGAAAAGAATTCGCCCGATCTCGCGACCTTCCCGCGACCCGCCCTCCGCCCCTCCCCCCCTACGACCGCCACCAGGCCCGCAAGGGGCTGGCGATCACCGCCACCTTGCTGGTGCTCCTCTTCACCCCCCTGCCCAGCGAGCTTTCGGCCCTGGTTTTGGCCGGCATCCTGCTCTGCTCGCGCCGCATGACCACCAAAAAACTGCTCGGCGGGGTCGACTGGCACCTGATCACCCTGTTCTGCGCCCTCTTCGTCCTGATCGCCGGCATCGCCACCACCGGGTTGCCGGGGCACTTGCTCGCGTTGTTCCAGCATCGGGGGGGAAAAGGACTGGGAGCGTGGATCCTGCTCACCGCAGGGCTCAGCAACCTGGTCTCGAACGTGCCGGCGGTGATGCTGCTGGCAAACCTCCTGCCCGCGGGCGACTTCCCCCTCTGGATTGCCACCGCCCTGGCCTCGACGTTTGCCGGCAACCTGATCACCATCGGCAGCATCGCCAACCTGATCGTGATCGAAGGGGCCCGGGAACACGGGGTGCGGATCACTTTTTGGGATCACGCCCGGGTGGGCGTTCCGGTGACGGCGCTGTCCCTTCTGATCACCTACCTCTGGCTGAGATAACTCTCAGAAATCGGGGTCGCTGACCTTGCGCTCCTGGAAGGTGCCGAGGAACGAGAGCTGGCTGCGGATCTCCTCCGCCTTGCCGATCACCACCAGCACAAAGTCGCCCTCGGGCATCAGCTGCCGGGTCAACGCGTTCACCACCGGAGGCTCCATGGCCCCGACCCGCTCCATCAGCCGGCTGTAGTAATCGAGGCCGAGGCGGTTCAAGGTCAGGTCGGCATACGCCCAGGCCCGGGACGACAACCGTTCCATGGTCGGCGGAAACTGCCCCAGGATGTAGTTGCGGGCGCTCTCCACCTCGGTGGCCGAAAAGCCCTGGTCACGAGCGGAGGCGACCTGATCCAGGGTGATCTTGAGCATCTCGCCGATCTTGTCGTTTTTGGTGTAGGAGGTCATCAAAAACACCCCCCCCGCCCGCCACGATTCCAGGGCGCTGCTGGCGCCGTAGGTGAGGCCGCGCTTGATGCGAAGTTCGGTGTTGAGCCGGGAGGTGAACCTCCCCCCGAACAGGGTGTCCATCACATCGGCGGCGGCCGTCTGTTCGTCGCCGCGGGGCAGGCCGGGCACGCCGAGCATGAAGTATGCCTGGGTGGCGTCGGGCTTGTCGATCAGAATCAGCTGTCGCCCTTTGGGTCGGGGCAGTGGCGGCAGTTCCAGGGGCAATCTGGCCCGATCCCCCTGCCAACCGGCCAGGGATTTCTGCAGGGTTTTGCGCAAGTTTTGCGGCTGGAAGTTGCCGACCACCGCCAGGATCGCCTTTCCGGGGAGGAGCCGGGTGCGGTAGAAATCGCCCACGTCGCCGGCGACAATGCCCTCCAGCGAGGTCTTCGTCCCGTTCGTCAGCCGGCCCAGCGGGTGGGAGCCGAAGTAGGTTTTCTGGAAGTAGAGGCGCACCGCCCGGTTCGGGTGGTCTTTCACCGAACGCACCTCGCCGATCAGCCGGTCCCGCTCTTTGGCGAACTCTTCGGGATGAAACGCGGGCCGGGTCAGGCACTCGCCGGCGATGGCCATCAGGTCGGCAAAGTGCGCCGCCAGGCAGGTGCCGGTCATCTCCAGGAACTCCTCCTCGACGCTCACGTCCAGGTAGGCGCCGAACTGCTCGAGGGCCGCCGCCACCTGGGCGGCGCTCTTCTGTTGCGTGCCCCGCAGCAGGAGTTGGGCGGTCAGGTGGGGCAGCCCCTCGCGCGGGTCGCCGGCAGTTCCGGCCCCGGGCACCAGCAATTGGAAGCTGACCAGCGGCAGGGAGCGGTCGGGAACCGCCAGCACGGTGAGGCCGCTCTCCAGAACGAACCGTTCGGGCCTCGCCAGTCCCGTAGCGGAAAGCAGACTCCCGGCGAACAGGGCCACGGACAGGATGGGTACTCCCAGGCGTCTCATCGGTCACCCTCCTTTTTGGGCAGCAACACCCCGACCGTTTTTCGCTCGGCGGTCAGGTACTGGGCGCAGTTCCGGCGCAGCGCATCGACGGTGACCGCGGCGGTTCGCTCGGGCTCGGTGAAGAGGGCTTGCCAGCCGCCCTGCAAAACTTCGGCCCGCCCCAGCATGTCGGCCTTGCCGGCGATGGTCTGCAGCGACTCGTAGAACCGTGTCAAAAATACATTCTTGGCCTTTTGCAGTTCTTCGGGGGTCACCCCGTCCCGGGCGATGCGGGCGAGCTCCTCGTCGATGATCCGCTCGATGCGATCGAGATCGGCCCCGGCTTTCGGTTTCACCTCGATCTGGAACAGGTAGGGGTCGAGGGTGTCCTGGAACCCGCCCCCCACGCTCAGGGCCAACTGCTCTTCGGCCACCAGCCGACGGTAGAGACGGCTGCTCTCGCCGCGCAGCAGGACGGTTTCGAGCAGGTTCAGGGCCGGAGCGGCAGGATCGCCCACCGCCGGGGCCTGGTAGACCATCAGGAACGATGGCAACTGGGCCTCCTTGTGCACGATCACCCGCCGCGGTCCGAGCTGGGGCGGCTCGATGGTGGTCACCCGCGGCGGAGGCGGCCCGGCGGGGATTTTCCCGTAGTGCTGGCGGATCAACGCCTCCATGGGTGCCGGGGCGAAGTCGCCGACCACCACCACCACCGCATTGCCCGGGGCATAGAAGGTGCGGTAATAGGCGATCACCTCGTCGCGCTTCCAGTTCAGGATGTCGCTCATCCAGCCGATCACGTTCCAGTGGTAGGGATGGGCCATGATGGCGGTGGCCTGGACGGTCTCCGAGAGCAGGTTCTCGTTGTTGTTGTCGGTGGACATGCGGCGTTCCGAGGCAATCACCCCCCGTTCCGACTCGAACACCTGCGGATCGAAGAGGACCCCCTGCATGCGGTCGGCTTCGAGCGCCACCATCGGTTCGAGGGCCCGGGAGGGATACCAGTCGGTGTAGGCGGTCATGTCGAGGCCGGTGTAGGCGTTGTTGGCCCCGCCGTTGAACTCCATCAAGCGGTCGAATTCGCCGGGGCCGTGCCGCTCGGTGCCGTTGAACATCATGTGCTCGATGAAGTGGGACACTCCGGTCAGGCCGACCCGCTCGTTGCGGGAGCCGACGCGAAAAAAGGTGTAGCAGGCGATGTTGGCGATGGCGTGGTCTTCGACCAGCAACACCTTGAGGCCGTTGTCGAGGCGAAACTCTTTCACCGCCTGCGGGCTGAACTCTGCCGGCAGGAAGGACGCCGCGGCCAGCAGCACCCCAAGCAACCCGATCGTTTTCTTCAGGCCCATGTCACCTCCTTTACACTCGCTCTTTCCGAAAGCTAGTAAACGGATTTTGGCAGCCCATGGTTTTGCGGGCGGTTTTTTTTGCGGGCAACCCTTCCGGGGGGGCCTTGAATGAGGGCCCTTGCTGGCTTACAATCGGCCTGGAGAACAACCCCATGCCCCCTGACCCAAAAGCCCCCCCGCCAGGGCCCGGTTTCGCCGCCCCGGTCGGATACAACCGCTACTACGGCCGCTGGCATACCCGCGACCAGGCCGACCGCCAGCGGCAGCAACGACAGGTAGGGCGCCTGCTGGCAGGGGTCCTGCCTTCCGACATGGCGACCCCCATCCTCGACCTCGGTTGCGGCGGGGGGTACGCCCTGCTGACCCTGCGGGCACTCGGCTACCAGAACCTGCTGGGCCTCGACCGTGACCCGGGGCTGGTCGAAGCCTGTCGCCGGGACGGCCTGCCGATGGCAGAGCCCGGGGACGCCGGGGAATTCCTGGTCAGTCACCCGGGTTGTTTCGGCCTCATCCTGGCCTTCGACCTGCTCGAGCACATCGCGATCGACCGGCAGATCGAACTTGTCTCGGCGATCCACGGGGCCCTGCTTCCGGGGGGAACCTTTCTCTGCACCGTGCCCAACGCCAGCTCGCCGATCGCCCCGCGCTGGCGATACAACGACTGGACCCACACCTCCACCTTCACCGAGCACAGCCTCGATTTCCTGCTGTTTCACGGCGGTTTCCGCCACATCGTGGTGACCGGAAGCGAGCTTGCCCCCAGGCCGCGGCTGCCCTGGTTGCCCCGGCCGGCCACCCTCCGGTACTGGCTGCGGCGGGGCTGCCGCCTGGCACATCGCCTGGAGGCGGTGGCCGAATTCGGCTTCACCGAAGGGCGGCAGATCCCCCTCACCCCCAACCTGCGGGGAGTGGCCGTCAAGGAATGACTTCCGCGCTGGATTACGGACGGATCTACCGCCACTGGCACAGCTGCGATGCCGCCGACATCCATCGGCAGAAAGCTTTCCTGAACCGCATGCTGTCCGGCCGCTTGCCCAAAAAACCGGCAGCCCCCATCCTCGACCTGGGCTGCGCGCTCGGCTACACCCTGCACCTGCTGCGCGACCTGGGCTACACCGATCTGCTCGGCATCGACCGCGACCCAGGGCTGCTCGCCTCCTGCCGGGAAGCGGGTTTGCCGGTGGAGGGGCCGGTGGATGCCGCCACCTTCCTGCGCGCCCACCCGAATCGATACGACACCATCCTGGCCCTCGATTTGCTCGAGCATATCCCCGTCTCCGCCCTTTCCGCCCTCCTCGCGGCGATCCATGGCGCCCTGCGCCCCGGAGGCAGCCTGGTGTTTTCCACCCCCAACGCCACCTCCCCCCTGGCCATGCGCTGGCGATCGATTTGCTGGACCCACACCACCGCCTTCACCACCGAATCGATCGGCAGGCTGCTCGCCCACGCGGGTTTTGCCCCGGTCGAGGTGACAGGTTTCGAGATCGTCCCCCCGGCCCGCCTGCCCTGGTTGCCCCGGCCGGGGTTGTTCCGCCGCTGGCTGCTGGCCTCCACCCGCCTGGGGCGCCGGCTGGAGTTGATCGCCGAGTTGGGCTGGCCCGAGGGTTGCCAGGAACCCCTCGCCCCCCACCTGACCGGCAGGGCCGTCCGCTCATGAAACCGCCCCGCATCGCCTCGTATGACGTGTTCGACACCCTGATCACCCGCATCTGGGCCATCCCGGCCGACCTCTTCCTGCGGGTGGGCAGGGAACTCGGCGGTAGGGGCCTGATTCGCCTTTCGCCACGACAATGGCAACGGCAGCGGATCGACGCCGAACGGCGGGCCCGCAGCCGCCACCCCGAGGGGGAATGCACGCTGGACGAGATCTACCGGGAGCTGGCCACCAGGATCGGCTGGTCGCTTTCCCAACGGGAGCAGAGCCGCGAGGTCGAACTCGCCGCCGAGCGGCGGGCGTTTCGCCCGGTAAAACCCGGGATCACCGCTCTGGCACGGCGGCGCAAAGACCGGAAGATCTGCTTTGTCTCGGGCATGTACCTGCCCGACGAAGAGATCCGCAAGGGGCTGATCGCCGTCGGCGCCTGGCGGGAGGGGGACCGGCTGTACGTGTCGGGGACGGTGGGCAAAAGCAAACGCAGCGGTGAACTCTACCGCCATGTCATCGACCGGGAGCGTACCGCCGCTGGCGGAATGGTCCACAGCGGAGACCATCCGCTGCTGGATCAGCGGGTGCCGCAAACGCTGGGACTTTCCACCGCCCCCCTCCCCCGGGGACGGCTGACCCCCAGCGAAATGCGGCTCGCCGTGAACCGGGGCAGCGAGGAAGAGATCCTCGCCGGCTCACTGGCCTCGGGGGCGGCCCGCCTGGCCCGGCTTTCGGCTGAAGCGCTGAGCGAACCCGCACGCACCTTCCACCTGACCGGCGCAGCCGAGATCGGCCCCCTGGTATTCGATTGGGTGGCCGCCGTTCTCGATACGGCCGTCCGGCAAGGGATCACCTCGCTCTACTTTCTCGCCCGGGATGGCTGGATCCCCTGGCAAATCGGACGACACATCGCCGCCAAATTCAAACAACCGGTCCTCTGCCGCTACCTGCTCGCCTCGCGTCAGGCCTGGCACCCGGCCGCCTGGACCGGCCTCTCCATCCGGGAGCGGGCCTGGCTGTTCGAGCAAACCCCCGGAGCCACCCTGCTCACGGTCGGCCAGCGGGCCGGGCTCGAAATGGCCCCCTTCCGGCAGGCGCTGCTCGGCGAAGGGCTCGATGCCGACACCCCGCTGACCCCGCTCGGAGCAGAACGGCTCGAACGGATCCTGGATGCCGACCCCGTGCGATCGCTGTTGCAGGCATCCGCCCGCGAAAAGCGCGCCCACCTGCTGGAATACCTAGAACAGGAAGGTTTCTTCACCGGCCGGCCGGCCATCGTCGACCTGGGGTGGCGGGGGCGTCTGCAAGGGTCGCTGGCCTCCGCCCTGAAAGCGGCAGGACGTTTTCCCCAAGGGGGGTTGCACGGGTTCTACCTGGCCCTGATCGATCCCGTCCCCCCCCAGGACGGGGAAAAGCGAACGCCCCACTTCCCCTCCCCGCCCCGGTTACCCGGCGGGACCGCCCTGCGCCACTTCGTGCCGTTGATCGAAACGGCGATCCAGGCTCCCCATGGTTCGCTGCGGGGGTACCAGCAGGGACCCGGGGGGAACTGGCGGGGGTGTTTTGCCAAAAACCCGGGAAAAGACCTGGTCCAGGCGATCCTGGCCGTGCGCGCCGGAGCGCTGGCGTTCACCCGCAAACTGTGCCTCCATGCCCTCCAGGAAGGGGTGACCCCCTGGCCGCTGGCGGGGGCCCCGGCGGCAGCCGAATCTTTTTTCTGTCGCCCCACCTTCATGCAAGCCGCCAGCTGGGGCGACCTGCCGTTTTGCGAAGAACAAACCGGCGAGCGACCGGTGGGGCTCGCCGGCCATACCCGGCCGGGCAAACTGATTTTTGCCGTACTGCGGGGCGGGTCCCGACTGGCGGCGCTGCGCTGGCCCGAAGGGGTGGTAACCCGGTCGCCCGCCAACCATGGCGTTCGTCAGGCAGCCCGTCAGCTGCTCGCCATTCGGCGCCGCTGGTCGTCGTGGCGCGATCCACTCCGCCGGGAGTTCCGATGAACCCCATCTCCACCCTCCGCCACCGGATCCGCGAAAGCGCCAGTTGGAGCGTGCTGACGCTGGCCCGCAGCCGCTGGACCAAAGCCCGGACAGGCTCGCCAGAGGCCGGCGAATTCGTCTTGCCGCTGTCTGCGCTGCGCACCCTGCACATCCTGACCGGGAGGGCGTGCAATCAGCGCTGCCGGATGTGCTACCAACAGGATTTCCGGCGCGAGCTGGCCCCGGTGATCTGGCAGGAGCGGCTCGCCCCGCTCTATCCCCACCTCGGCCAGGTGTTGCTGCAAGGGGGGGAACCGACCGTCCTCCGCTCGGCCTGGGAGCTGACCGAGCTGCTGGGACGCCGGGCCCCGCAGGTCCGCCTGGGGATCATGACCAACGGCCTGCGCTTCGACGACCGCTGGCAGGAGACCTGGATGAAGCGGGGCTATCTGGTCCACTTCTCGCTGAATGCCGCACGCGAAGACACCCATGGCCTCATCTGCGGGGCGGGCCGCTGGCCGGTGGTGATGGGCCATCTGGCGGCCACCGTGGCCCGCAAGCGCCGGGGCGAAGGCACCGCCGAGATCGCCGCCAGTTTCGTGATCCTGGACGAGAACCTCGCAGAGCTGGCGCAGTTCATCCCGTTCTGTGCCGAGCGGGGCATCGAGCGGGTGGTCTTCTTCCACGACCAGAGCCGCCTCCCCACGGACCGCCCGCGGGTATCCGAAGCGTTGGCCCGGGCCGCCGAAGAGGTCGCCCGCCTCCCCGGCCTGCGGGTGGAGGGCCTCGACAGTTTTGCCGGCAACGCCTTGGGCACCCCCTGGTCGCCCCCTCCCTGCCGCTTCCCCTTTCACAACCTCTACGTCGAGGTCACCGGCCAGGCATTCTTCTGCTGCCTGCTCGGCATTCCGATCGGCGACCTGCGATTCCAGACCCTGGAACGGATCTGGAACAGCCCCCAGGCCATCTCGGTGCGGAGCCGCTTTGCCGCCGGCGAGCGATCGTTTTGCGGCTCCTACTGCCGCCCCCGGGGGAAATCGTGAACCTGCTCTGGTTTCCCCGTCTACAATCCGATGTCGATTTCCTCCACGCCACCACGTGGCGCGAGATGACCCGTGAACTGGCCGATCTCGGTCATCGCATCACCCTGATCGCCGGCGGAAGCTGGCCCGAAAACGACTTCAGGGCAAAAGTGGAGTCCCTGCCGCTGGGCTCCATTCCCGGCCTGCGCCTGCTCTCTTTCTGGGTGCGGGGGTACTTTCGCCTGCGCCGGGTGCTAGCCCGGGAGCGATTCGACGTACTGCTGCTCGACCCCTTCTCCCTCTTTCCCGCCCTCCTCCTGCCCAAACGCCTGCGCCCCGCCCGGATGGTGGTCGATTATCGCACCCCGATCGACCATCCCGACGGCCGCCCCCAGGGGCTCCGGAGGCGACTGCTGGGCCGTCTGCAGAGGATCGCCCTGCGCCTGGGAGGGCGCCATTGCCAGGGGACGACGGTGATTTCCAACCACTTCCGCCAGCAACTGATCGCCGCCAGAGTGGTCGCGCCGGAACGGGTGGCGGTCTGGGGGTCGGGGGTCGATATCGACCGTTTTCACCCCGCAGTCGCCCCCGACCCGCTGCCCTTCCCCGCGGGCTCGTTCGTTTTGGTGCAGCACGGCGAAATCTCCTCGTTCCGGGGGATTCTGGAAACCGTGACCGCCCTCTCGCGGATCCAGGACCCCGCGGTGTGCCTGCTGCTGGTCGGCACCGGGCCCGCCGTTGCCACGGTTCTTGAACGCATCGTTCAGCTTGGCCTGGAAAGGCGGGTGAAGCTCCTCCCCCCCCGCCCCCATGCCGACATGCCCGCCCTGCTTGCCGCCGCCGACCTGGCCATGATGCCCTATCCCGACCTAGAGTACTGGCGCTGCAACCTCCCCCTGAAACTGCTCGAGTACCTGGCCTTGGGGCTGCCGGTGCTGGCCACCGCCATCTCCTCTTTTGGCGAGGTGGTCGGCACCTCGGACCCGGTGACCTGGCTGGCGGGCAACGATCCCGCCACCCTGGCCGCGGCCATCGAACGCCGCCGCAGCATTCCGCCGCGCCCGCGCATGCGGGGCGAGGCGGTGCGGGAGTACACCTGGCGGGCCCAGGCCGAGCGCCTGGCCGGTTTTCTCGAGGAACTCGAACGCCACGGAGAACCGGGTTGAACGATCCTCTGGGGCTGATCCACCCCTGGGATCCCCGGGGGACCAAGGTCGGCGGCATCGAGACCTTCCTTGCCGACCTGATCCGCCACCTGCCCGCCCGCTTCGATCTGGAGATCGTCGGCATCGCCTCGGGAAAAAAGCCCCCGCCGCTGCACCGCTGGCAGGAATTCGAACTTCATGGCCGCCCGGTGCGGTTTTTGCCGGTGCTGGCGGTAGCCGACGAGAACCGGCAGGGCTGCCTCCCCCTGTCGCTGCGCTTCAGCGGGGCATTGCTTTGCCACCCGCCCGTTCTGGATAGCCGCGTGGTCATGTTCCATCGCCTCGAGCCGGCACTGGCCCTGCGGAAGGGCGACAGGCGCTGGCTGACTGTGGTCCACAACGATATCGACCGGCAACTCTCCCGCAGCGGCGGGGAGGTTCGCTGGCGCCACGCCCCCGGGCTCTACACCCGGCTGGAACGGCACCTGCTGCGGCGGATGGACACTGTCTTCAGCGTCTCCTCGGCCACCCTGGACCGCTATCGTCAGCGCTTCCCCGAAACAACCGAAAAACTCGCCCTGCTACCCGGCTGGTTTGACGACCAGGTGTTCCACCCCGCCACCCGTCCCCGATCCGAGCTCAAAGACGAACTGGTCCGGCAGGGACTGGCCGTGCCCGCAGATCAACCCTGGGTGCTGTTCGCCGGTCGATTCCGGGCCCAGAAAGCCCCCCTGCGGGCGATCCGGGCCTTTGCCCAGGTTCGCCTCCGGCTCGGTCGAGGTCACCTGCTGCTGATCGGCGAAGGGGAACTCTGCGACGAGATCCGCCAGGAAATCGCCCGACTGGGGTTTGGCCAGGAAACCACCCTGCTCCCGGCCATGCCTCCCCAAAAACTGGCGGAATGGTACCGGGCGGCCGATGTATTCCTGTTGTCGAGCCTCTATGAAGGGGCACCACGCACGGTGCTGGAGGCGCTGGGGTCGGGGCTGCCGGTGGTCGCCACCCCGGCAGGCGAGGTGCCACGAATGGTCGGCCCGGGGGCCGGCCGGGTGACCGCCGGGATGGAAGAGGGGGAACTGGCCGAAGCCTTGGCCCGGGTACTGCAAAACCCCGCAGAGACCCCGCCGGAACGGTGCCTGGCCGCAGCCGCCCCGTTCGCCATCGGCCGGGTGCTGCCGCTGCTCACCGCAGAGATCGAACGTCTCGGGAGCAGAGATTAGTCGACCGTCACCACCCACTGGAAGGGGTCGGGACGCTTGCCGTACTGGATGCCGGTCAATTCGTCGAACAGGCGCTGGGTCCAGGGGCCGGTGCCCTGATTCAGGTTGAAATCGCGGCCGTGGTAGTGCACGCAGCCCACCGGGGAAACCACCGCTGCGGTGCCGGCGGCAAAAGCTTCGGTCACCTCGCCCCGTTCGATAGCGGCGGTGATTTCGTCGATGGCCAGGGTCTCTTCGGTTGCCGGCAAGCCCAGGGTCGGCGCCAATTCCAGGATCGACTGGCGGGTGATGCCGCGCAGAATGCTGCCCGAGAGCTTGGGAGTGACCAGTTTCCCCTGGCGGACGAAGAAGATGTTCATCGCCCCCACCTCCTCGATGAAGCGGTGGTGCTGGGCGTCGAGCCAGAGTACCTGGCTGAACCCCTTCTCCTTGGCCTGCTGCGAGGCCAGCAGCGATCCGGCATAGTTGCCGCCGGTCTTGGCCTCGCCGGTGCCGCCCAGGGCCGCGCGGGTGTACTCTTCGGAGACGAACAGCGAGATCGGCCGGAAGCCCTCGGCAAAGTAAGGCCCCACCGGCGAGAGGATGATGTAGAACAGGTATTCGTTGGCGGGCCGGACCCCCAGGGCCGCCTCGGTGGCGATCACCGTGGGCCGCAGGTAGAGGGCCGCCCCCACCACCCCCGGGATCCAGCGTTTTTCCAGTTTGAGCAGTTCGTATTCGGCGGCCAGAAACTCCCCTTCGGGAATCTCGGGCATGCACAGGCGGTGCAGCGAGCGGTTCATCCGCCGGGCGTTGTCGCGGGGGCGGAACAACAGGATGCGTCCTTGGGCGGAGAGGTAGGCCTTCTGCCCTTCGAACACTTCCTGGCTGTAGTGCAGCACGCTGGCCGACGGGTCGAGGGCCAGGGGGCCGTAGGGTTTGATCTCGGGCAAGTGCCAACCCGTGCCCTGGCGCCACGTCATGGTGAACATGTAATCGGTGAACGTGCGGCCGAACTGCAGTTTCAGTGGATCTTCGAACAGCGGTTTGAGCTTTTCCTGCGGCAGCAGGGTCTTCTCGATGATCATCGGGCCCTCCTTGGCGGATTTACTTGGCGCTCGAGGGGAGCTCCAGGCCGTGCCCCATGCGCTTGTCTTCGGCTTTCAACAGGAAAGCGAAGACCAGCCCCAGCACTCCGAACGCCATGAAAGTCAGCATCGGCAGCGTGTAGTTGTAGGTGACCAGCGGGGTGCCGTCGGCGGCCACCGTGCGGGCGACCACGCAGAACTTGTCCAGCTCCCAGCCGATCAGGGCGGGGACGCCCATCAAACCCCAGTTCTGGATGTAGAAGATCAGCGCAAAAGCAGTGCCGAGCTGTTTTTCGGGAATCAGCTTGGCGACCGAGGGCCACATGGCCGACGGCACCAGCGAGAAAGCCACCCCCAGGATGACCATCAGGAAGAGGGCCACCAGCCAGTGGCTGAGCAACGGCAGGGCGAACAGCAGGTGGACGACGATCAGCATGGCCGAGCCCAGGAACATGATCGAGGCCGCCTTGCCCTTGCGGTCGACCATGCGGCCGAAAAACGGGGTCATGAAGATGTTGCCGAAGGGCAGGAGGCCCGGAATCAACCCAGCCAGGGCCGCCTTGACCCCGTACTTCTGGACCATCAGGTCGTTGGCGTACTTGAGGAACGGGAAGACCGCCGAATAGAACAGCACGCACAGCATGGCGATGTACCAGAAGCCGCGGTTCTTCAGGATCAGCCCGATGTCGGACATGCGGAACGACTCTTCGGCGGGGGCGTCGGGCTGGGCCTCGGAGGTGTCGAGCCGACGGTCCATGACGTTGTAGACCAGGTAGCTGATGAAGCCGACGATCAGCAGCACCACGGCCAACAGCACCGGAGCCGAAACGGAATTAAAGTGCTCGGCGATCGGCGCGCTGATCATCAGGGCCAGGGCGGTGCCCATGCGGGCCATGGCCAGCTGCAGGCCCATGGCCAGGGCCATCTCCTTGCCCTTGAACCACTTGACGATGGCCTTGGAGGTGGTGATGCCCGCCACCTCGACCCCGACCCCGAAGATGGCGAACCCGAGGCCGGCGAGCAACACCTGCTTGGGCATGCCGCCGATCACCGGGAGCCAGTTCAGGACAGGCTCGGGAGAGAAGGTGGAGGTGACGGCGTAGTACTTGATCAGGGCTCCGGCAACCATCAGCAAGGTCGACATCACGCCGCTGAAACGCACCCCCATCTTGTCCAGGATGATGCCGCCGATCAGCAGCATGAACAGGAAGACGTTGAACCAGCCGTAGGCGCTGGTGAACACGCCGTACTGGGTGGAGGTCCAGTTCAGCTGCTGTTCCAGCATGGGCTTCAGGGGGGCCATCACATCGGTCATGAAGTAGCCGCACAGCATGGCGAACGACACCACGCACATGGCGGTCCAGCGGGCGGCCGGGGATTCACGCAGGCTCCGTTTCAACATCTCGGTCATGGTTTTCCTCACTTGGATCAGATTGTCACCGCAAGCGAAACGACATGATACCACGGTTCGGAATGGTCGGGCAATCGCTTGTCGACTGGCGTCCCCCCATTTTTTGGCCCATCATGAGGCATATTCCAGTTCAAGTT
>CAZTNO010000045.1:0-13955 GCA_964614865.1 uncultured Clostridia bacterium | reverse complement strand
CGGGTCGTGCTCGGCTGGGACGCCCCCCCCCCCGCCGCAGGCGAGCCCATCCCGGGCTGGGGAGTCTGGAGCCTTTCCGATTCGACCTGGCTGCGGGCTTCCCCCCCCGGCGGGGGTTGATCGGCCCAAAACCTTCTGCCATAATGGTGGCAACTGGTTGGTCGTTTTTTTCAAAGACCATTTGCGGAGAAAAAAGATGAATCGCATCGAAATCAGGGGCGGGTTTGCCTCGCTGCTCGCCGGGTTGTTCTTGCTGGCGGGTGGCCTTGGCGCCGCCGAGCTTCCTCGGCCCACTGATACCCACCGGCTGTGGTTTTCGATGACCTACTCGCTGGCGGGCGACCCCGCCGAGATCGCCGCCATCAAAACCCGCTACGGGCGGGCGATCTACGCCCCCCTTTGCTTCTCCCACTTCCTCGAGGTCTCCTTGCCCTGGGGCCAGGAAGGCCTCCCCCCCGCCACTTCGATGTCTTCTTTTCGCGGCGCGGTGGAAACCCTGGTGGACAAAGCTCAAACCGAAGGGGTGGGGTTGCACCTGACCCTGTGCTACGGCATCGCCCGCAATGTCTGGGACTACGCCGCCGCCAAAAAGGAGGACCTGCGCAACGCCCAGTGGTACAGCGACAACCGGCTGGCCAGCCCGCAGCAGCTTTCCCCGGGGGCGGGGATCAACGACCACGTCTGGACCACCCCCTCCCGCTACGCCAGGAAATTGCGGGAAAACCTCCGCACCAAGACCCTGGCAGCGTTTTCCTTTTTGAAAGAGAAAGGGGACCTTTTGCCGCCGGCAAAGCCGCTGATCGTGTCGGGCCCCGGTGAGGCCGAGTTGAACTTCGGCCGAATCAACGAAGGCAATCCGTTGGCCAGCACCGTTTGCGATTACTCGCCTTTTGCCGTCCTCGAGTTCCGCGACTGGATCAGCCACGAAGGGCTCTATGCCCCGGGCCAGCCTTATGGCGGCCAGGGGTGGGCAAACGGCGGGGCCAACTACCAGGGGCCGGCGGGGCTGGCCCGGTTCAACGCCGACTTTGCCACCGCCTTCACCTCGTGGGAGCTCGAGTACTACCGCTGGTCGCTGGCGGACGATCCGGAGGAAGGGGCGCTGCCCTGGACTGCCTACGACCCCGCCACCGGGCTCATCCCGACCGACCCCGCCCAGTTCCTCGAGGGGGGCTTTGACCCGCCGCGCACCTTGAAGGTTGCCGGCGCCGATCCGTTTTGGGATCTGTGGATGACCTTCCGCCAGGCCCTGATCGCCCACTACGTCGCCGATGTGGCCGGCTGGGCCCGCGAAACGGGTTTTTCGATGGATCGCTACTTCACCCACCAGATCCCCGCCGATTATCTGTTTGGCTCGAAAGCCGGCGATACGCCGCAGAACGCCCGCCACTACACCTCGGCCTCGCCCCTCTCCTCCGCCTACCCCCCCGACGGCACCAGCGCCGGGGTCACGATCTACGACATCAACTTCGGCACCTGGGTTGCCCGCACCTCGGAGCACGTGCTGGCCCCGCTACGGGCGGGGGGGCGCCCCTGGGCCGCCCTCGAGTACAACCCCGAGGTGATCCCGGCAACGGGGGGGACGCTGCTCTCTTTGGCCTCGCCGCTGCGGGCGGGGTTTTCTGCTGCTGTGTCGGGCAAGGCCCCCGCCCTGGAGAGCCCGCGGGCCGCCATCGCCCCGGTCGCCGACATCTACCAGCAGCTGGTCCGCCTCCATGACGCGGCCCCCACCCTGATCAGTTTTTATGATTGGATCAGCACGTCCGAATGGCAGTTCAAAGATACCAACCGCGGCCTGGCCCTCGACCAGTACTTTGCCCAGGTGCGCGATACCGGGATGGCCCCGCTGGCGACCCGCCATTCTCCCCCCGCCCTGGCCCAGGTTGCCGGGGAAACCCAGCCCGGGGGGGCCCTTCGCCTCACCTGGTCTTCCGGGATCTGGCCCGATCTAGGCCACCTCTGGCCCGATTGGGGGCAGTTTTTGACTTTCCGGGTGTTCCAGGGCGCCACCCCCGACTTCGCCCCTGCGTCTGCCACCGCCACCTGGGATACTTCCGATTACGAATACGTGGTTTCCAATCCGGGCAAGTCGTTCTACCGGGTTTGCGCGGTGAACCGCGACGGCACGGTGGGGCCCCTGTCTGCCGGCTTTGGCCCCGACATCCCGGTGCTCCGCCTCGACCGCAGTTCGCTCAGTTTTGCCGCCGCCGGGAGTGCGATCACCGCCGGCCAGATCCTGCGCATCGGCAATGGCGGCCCGGGCACTTTGCACTGGACGGCGACCCCCAGCAGCCCCTGGATCGTCCTCGACCGGGCCAGCGGCACCGGCAACGGCAGGGTGGGGGTGTCGGTGACTCCCGCCGGCCTGCCGGTCGGCACCCACGTCGGCACGATCACCGTCTCCGACCCCGCCGCGGCCAACGCCCCGCAGGAGGTGGCCATTCGCCTGGTGGTTTTGGCCCGAGGGGGGAATCCGGTCGGGGTGGTCGATACCCCCACCAACAACCAGACCGGCATCACCGGCAACACCCCGGTGACCGGCTGGGCCCTCGACGACATCGAGGTGACGGCGGTCAGGATCTACCGCGACCCGATGCCGGGCGAGCCGGTGCAGCCGAACGGCAAGGTGTACATCGGCGACGCCAGTTTTGTCGCCGGCGCCCGCCCCGACGTCGAGGCCTCTTCCCCCACCACCCCCTTCTGCTCGCGGGCCGGCTGGGGCTACATGATGCTCACCAATTTCTTGCCAGGTGGCGGCAACGGCACCTTCCGCATCCACGCCTACGCCAGCGACCGCGACGGCCACACGGTGCTGCTCGGCACCCGCCAGATCACCTGCGACAACGCCCACGCCACCTTGCCGTTTGGCACCCTCGACACCCCCGAGCAGGGGGGGGCGACCTCGGGCACCTCCTATCTCAACTTCGGCTGGGCGTTGACCCCGCAACCGGGGGAGGTGCCGAAGAACGGTTCGACCATCTGGGTGTGGGTCGACGGCGTACCGCTAGGTCACCCCACCTACGACCAGTACCGCCCCGACATCGCCACCCTGTTCCCCGGCTACGCCAACAGCGACGGGGCGGTGGGCTTCTTCTACTTGAACCCATCCACCCTCAGCGAAGGGACCCATTCGCTCTCCTGGAGCGTCGAGGACAGCCTGGGCCGGATCAACGGCATCGGCTCGCGGTATTTTTCCGTTTCGCACGACGAATCTTCCGGCTTTCTGGGTACACCCCAATCCAGGGAAGATTCGTCGCTTGCGAAACCACTCCCGAAGGGAGCCGTTGCGATCGCCGATTCTTCCAACAAACAGGGGGCGAAAGATTTTTCGCCCCACCCAACCATCGACCCACCGATCCAATTGCCCGTATATCGCGGTTTTTCCCGGATCCGGGAAACCGTTCCTGCCGATGGCGAGGGCCGGTTTTTCCTGAAGACCGGGATCAACCAGCCCCTGCGCATCGAGTTGGGTTCGCTGCCCGAAGGGCGCTGGTCGGGCCTCGAACGGGTGCTCGGGCAGCCCCGTTCCCTGCCGGCGGGTTCCCGGCTCGATGCGCAGTCGGGGACGTTCACCTGGCTACCCGGCCCCGGTTTTGCCGGCGATTTCAGCCTCGAGTTCGCCACCCCGGCGGGGCAGGTGCTTTGCGTCCGCATCGGGGTGAATCCCTTTGCCGGCGGAGGGGGGCGTTGAAGCGGACTCTCTGGATCCACGGCTTCCTGCTGCTGGCGATCGCCGCCGCCTTGCTGTTCGTCCGCTTCGAGGTGCTCGACACCCCGGTGTACTGGGCCACCCACCTCGGCAACATCCAGTCTGCGGGCGATGTCGCCGCGCAGACCTTCCAGGTCCGTGGGCCGCTCGTGCGCATCTCGCTGCTGTGTGGCACCAACGGCCAGGCGCTCAAGGGCTCGGTGCGCCTGATTCTGCTCGACGAGCGAGGAAGGCGGGTGTGGCGCCAGGCTTTCCCCGGAGCGATGGTTCTGGACGGCCGGATCACCGATTTTCCGGTCTCCGGAAAAGTGCCCGCCGGGGTTTACCGCCTCCAGGTCCGCTTCGTCCCGGGAGACAAGAATGACGTGTTCGTCCTGTACTGGAACCGCAAAGGGGGCTACCCGGGCAGCCAGGCCTTCTGGAACGGCCTGCCCCAACCCGGCAACCTGGTGTTCCGTGCCTACCTCCTCGTAGGCCTGGCCCGCGGCCTGACCCTTGTCGCCAGCCGCAACCTGCTGGTCCCTCCCTGGCTGGTGGGGATCCTGTTCGTTCTCTTCGTCATCACCACCTACCTGGTGCTGGTGCGTTTGCTGGGCGATTTGCTGGCCGGGCGATCCGCCGGAAAGGCAAGCTGACCGCCGTGCCCTTTCAGGTGCTGATCATCGCCGACGACGTGGTCGGTTGCCGCATGGCGGGGCCCGGCATCCGCGCCTGGGAGATCGCCCGGGTGCTGGCGACCGAATTTTCGGTGCGCCTGTTCGCCCCCGATTCGTCGGACCGCTTGCCCCCCGGTTCCCCGGGGCCCGAAATCGAGTACTATCGCCCGGGCGGCGGCGACGTGCTGGCCCTGGCCGCCCGCCAGGCAGATGTCGTCTACGTGCAGGGGTTCGTGCTGCAGAAGTTCCCGCAGCTCGAAGCGGTCTCCCGCCCGATCCTGGTCGACCTCTACGTCCCCTTCGTGCTCGAGAACATGTTCCACCACCGCTCCCGCCACGCCGACAGCGGAGTGCAGCGCTCCGCCAGCCGCCACGATGCCGCGGTCTGGACCCGCCAGCTCGAGCGGGGCAACCTCTTCCTGGTGGCCAACCGGGCGCAGCACGACCTGGTCCTGGGCGCCCTGCTGGCCATGGGCAAGATCGACCCGCAGGCGGCCCTGGGGGGGCTTTCCCGGACGTTGCTCACCGTGCCGTTCGGGGTAGAGGAGAAGCGGGGGGAGGTGGACACCCGGGCGCAGGTCCGCGAAGAGCTGGGGGTGCCCGATGACGCCTTCCTGCTGCTGTGGGGGGGCGTTTTGACCGACTGGTTCGATCCCCTGACCTTGCTCGAGGCCCTCGCCCAGTTGCGTGGCTCGGCGCCCGAAGTCCACCTGGTCTTCCTCTCCACCGGCCATGCCAACCCCGGCCTCCCCCCCTTCGCCATGGCGGCGCGGGCCCGGTCCCGGGCTGAAGAACTCGGGCTGGCCGGTAGGTTCGTCCACTTTCACGAGGGCTGGGTGCCCTACAAGCAGCGGGGCCGCTACTTTCTGGCCGCCGACGCCGGGGTGTCGATCAGCCCCGTCCACCTGGAGACTCGCTATTCTTTTCGCACCCGTTTTCTCGACTACCTCCGTTTCGGTTTGCCGATCATCGCCACCGGCGGCGACCCGCTGGCGGAGGAGCTGGCGGGGCAAGGGTGTTTGCTGGAGGTGCCCGAGCGGGACCCTCGGGCGCTGGCTGGGGCGATCCGCGCGCTGGCAGCTGACCGGGAAGGGCAGCGAGCGCTGGGAGAGGCCGCCCTGCGGACCGCGGACATGTACCTCTGGCCCCGGGTGGTCGCCCCGCTGAAGGAGGCCTTGCGTGCCCTCGCGGCGGGTTCCGGCCGGCAGGCCCTGCTGCCCGACCTGACCCGCCCCCGGCCTCGCTGGCCGGGCTCGCTCAAGGCCGCCGTGCGGTGCCTGCCGTTTGCCGGACGGGCCGCACACTCCCGCTGGTGGATCAGCTTGCGGTCCCTGGCCGAGCGGAGAGCCGGAAAATGACCCGCCGCGCCCAACTCGCCGATCTGTGGCGCTACCGCTTCCTGCTGCAGAACCTGGTCTGGCGCGAGCTCAAGATCAAGTACAAGGGGGCGGTGCTCGGGGTGTTCTGGTCGATGCTCCACCCCCTGTTCCTGCTGGTCGTCTACACCTTCGCCTTCCGCTACGTGGTCAAAATCCGGGTCGAGCACTTCCCCGTCTTCCTGTTCGCCGCCCTGTTGCCCTGGACGTTTTTGAACGCCTCGCTGACCGGCGGGGTCTCGGCGGTCACCGACCACGGCTCGCTGGTGCGCAAGATCTACTTCCCCCGCGCCGTCCTCCCCCTGTCCACGGTGTTCTTCAATCTGATCCAGCTGGGGTTGACCCTCTTCGTTTTCATCCCTGCTCTGCCGCTGCTGGGCGTTCCGCTGACCCCGGCTTTGCTGCTGCTCCCACTGCTGGTCGCCTTGCAGGTCCCCTTCGTCACCGGGCTGGTGCTGCTCGCCTCGGCCCTCTACGTCTCCTTTCGCGACCTGCGCCACTTCGTCGAGCTGCTGATGCAGTTCTGGTTCTGGCTGACCCCGGTGATCTACCCGCTGGAGATGGTGCCGGCCCGCTTCGTCCCCTTCTTCGTTTTCAACCCGATGGCCCACTTCACCGGCGCCTACCGCCGGCTGATTCTGGACGGTCGGGTCCCCCCCTTCCAGGTGTGGCTGATCCTGGCCGCCCTGTCGGCGGGGACCTTCGCCGCCGGCTGGCACGTCTTCCACCTGCGCGCCCCGCGGTTCGCCGAGGACGTCTGATGCCCGAAATCAAGGTTATCTCCCCCCCGGTGATCGCCGTGCGCGGAGTGCACAAGCGCTTCGACCTGGCCCGGAACCACGAGGTCGAGTTCAAGACCCGGGTGCTGCGGCTGCTCCGCCATGGGCGCAGGCAGCGCGACGACTTCTGGGCCCTGCGCGGGGTCGACCTGGAGGTCGCCCGGGGCGAATCGGTCGGCCTGATCGGGGCCAACGGCTCGGGCAAGAGCACGCTGCTCAAGCTGATCTCGGGCATCCTGGTCGCCGATCGAGGTACCGTCTCCACCACCGGCTCGATGGCTGCCATGGTCGAGCTCGGGGCGGGGTTCCATCCCGACCTCTCCGGGCGCGACAACGTCTACATCAACGCCTCGATCCTGGGCTTCTCCCGAACCGAGATCGACAATCGTTTCGACGACATCGTCGAGTTTTCGGGCATCGCCCCGTTCATCGACAGCCCGGTGCGCACCTACTCTTCCGGGATGTACCTGCGGCTGGGGTTTGCCGTGGCCGTGCACCTCGACCCCGACATCCTGCTGATCGACGAGATCCTGGCGGTGGGGGACGAGTCGTTCACCCGCAAGTGCC
This sequence comes from uncultured Clostridia bacterium, assembly GCA_964614865.1. Classification (GTDB taxonomy): domain Bacteria; phylum Acidobacteriota; class Aminicenantia; order UBA2199; family UBA2199; genus CAZTNO01. The sequence goes on along the minus strand of CAZTNO010000045.1, from coordinate 6,868 downwards.
TGCGCCGCATCGAGGAGCTGCAAGGGGCAGGCAAGACGCTGATCCTGGTCTCGCACGACATGCGTTCGATCGAGCGGATCTGCCGCCGGGTGGTGCTGCTCTCCCAGGGGCAGGTCATCTCCGACGGCCCGGCGCTCGAAGTGATTCGCGACTATCACCGGCGCCAGGCGACCGAAGGCAGGGGGGGCTCGGTGCGGGTGCGTACCAATGCCATGGGCCCGGACAATCTGGAATGTGCGTCGCCGCCCCCCGACGAGCAGGGGGGAAATCGCTGGGGCTCAAGCGAGGTCGTCCTGACCGCGGTCACCTTCGGCGATTCCGTCGGGGCCCCGGTGAGTTCGGTGGCCAGCGGCGAACCGGTCCAGATCCATCTCGATTATCAGACCGGACAGCGGGTGGAAAACCCGGTGTTCGGCATCTCGTTCACCACCGAGTCGGGGATCCTGGTCGCCGGCCCCAACACCCGCGAGGGGGGACTGGCGCTGCCGGAGATCGGACCGGGGACGGGGCGGATCACCTTCGCGTTGCCCTCTCTCGGCCTGTTGCCCGGCCGCTACCTGTTTTCGGCCTCGGTGTACGATCATTCCCTGCTCTACGCCTACGACCACCGCGAGCACCAGTGGCTGCTCACCGTGGTCGAAACTCCTGCCCGCAGTGCCGCTCCGGGCATCGTCGACTTGCCCGGATGCTGGAGCCATCATGGACCAGACTGAGTTGCTCGATTTTCCTTTCGATCAGTACCAGCGGTACCGGTTGACCGCCGAACTGCTGGTCGAGCTGAACGGGGGGGCTCCTCCGGCAGGAGTCCTCGATGTGGGCGGGCTCTCCGGCGACCCCAGCCGAGGTTGGCAACGGCCATTGGCCGAATTCCTCCCCGGCGCAAAAATCACCGTTCTCGATCGGGACGTGCCGCCGATTGCCGGATACGTCGCCGGCGATGGCCGCCATCTCCCCTTCAGCGACCAGACTTTCTTTGCCACGGTGTCGGCCGATGTGCTCGAACACGTCCCCCAGAGCGACCGCTCCGCCTTTATCGACGAACTGCTGCGGGTGTCGAAGCGGTTCGTGATCTTGACCGCGCCGATCTACCGGCCGGCCACGGTGCAGGCCGAAAAGATGCTGCTGGAATACATCCGGCGGTTGCTTTGTGCCGAGCACCGCCAGCTGCGCGAACACCTCGACCAGCCCCTGCCACAGACCGCGGAGTTGGAGGGGCTCTTCGCCGAGCGGGGGTTCCCCTGCGTGCGCTTCGATTCGGGGTATCTCCCCGACTGGCTGATGTTGATGATGATCAAGCACCAGCTGCTGGCCCTCCCCGATGGCGAGGCCGTCAACACCCTGCTCGACCGGTTCCTGAACCTGTCCCGATACGAGGCCCACCAGCGAGCCCCGGGATACCGTCAGGTTTTTGTGGTGGCCAAGGATCCCGCTGAAAAACAGCGCATTCAAGCGGCGGTGAACCGGGTGGTCCCCGCGGGGCAACTCCCCGCTGGCCCCGATGTAGAGGACCTTTTCCAGCTTCAGTTGCTGATGGGGCTCGACCAGGCCAAGACCGGCATGGAGATCGACTCCCGCGACCGGCGCATCGCCCGGCTGGAGGAGGTGGTGGCCCGGTTGGAAACCGGCGGCGACGACCGGGAGCGCCGCCTGCGGGTGATCGAGTACCACTTCGACCGGTTGCGCCGGTTGTTGCCCTGGAGAATCTGGAAAAGGATCCGCGGAAGTCGACCGAGTTGATGCGCCTCCTGTTCGTCACCCACCTGTACTATCCGGCCCGGGGCGGCGCGGAGGGGTATGTGGGGAGGCTCGCCGAAGCCCTGGCTGCGCGCGGCCACGACGTGCGGGTGGTGACCAGCGACGCCTATTCCACCGAGGCCTTTTTTTTAAGCGACCGGCGGCGGGTGACCCCGAAAAGCGAAACCATCGCCGGGGTGGCGATCGAGCGCCTCCCGTTCCACCGCTTCGGCCGCCGCAGCCTGACGCTGCTCAACCGGGTCCTTTCCCGGCTGCGCCCGGCCTGGGGAGGGCGACTGCGCTCCATGGCCTGGGGCCCCCGCAGCCCGGGGTTTCCCGGCCGCATCGACCAGGCCGGGGCCGACGTGATCATCGCCGCGCCGTTGCCCACCTACAACGTCTTCTACAGCTGGCGGGGGGCGAGGAACCGGCAAACCCCCCTGGTCGTGATCCCCTGCTACCACCAGTGCGACCCCGGTTCGTTCGACAACAACCTGTTCTTTCGCATCCTGCGGGAGTCTGCCGCCGTGGTGACGCTGACCCAGCCGGAGAGCGATTTTCTCGCCGGCAGGGGCGGGGTGGAGCGGGCAAGGATTGCGGTCTTGCCCCCCTTGCCGCTCACGGAAAGCGATTTTGCCACAGCCATGGCAACCGCCACCCGGGATGCCGCCCGCCTCAGGCTCGCCCTCCCCGCCGGGCGCTGGATCCTGTTCATCGGCCAGCACGGGGTGCACAAGAAGATCGATTGCCTGCTGCGGGCCATGCCCGGGGTCTGGCGGTCTTGCCCCGATGCCCGCTTGCTGATCGCCGGCGGCACCACCGGAGCTACGCCAAAACTCAAGGCGCTGGCCGCCAAACTGCCCGGCGGAGGGGAGGGGCGGATCCGTTTTTTGGACGACTTTTCCGGCGAGCAGAAAAACGACCTGTACGCCGCCGCCGAGGTGTTCGTCTCGCTGTCGGAATTCGAATCGTTCGGCATCGTCCTGGTCGAGGCCATGGCCCGCGGCTTGCCCGTGGTGGCCAGTCGCAACGGCGTATCGGCGGCCATCGTCGACGACCACGCCACCGGCCTGCTGGTGGAGCCCCGCCGCCCGGCCGACGTCGCCGGGGCCATCTCCGCCCTGCTGGCCGACGACGGGATGCGCGCCGGATACGGCGACCGCGCCCGAAGCAAGGCGGCTGCCGCCTACCACCCCAAAGCCATCGTCGACCATTGGGAGCGACTCCTTGCCCAGGTCCAACGTCCAAACTGACCTGTTGACCCCGGCTCCCGGGTGGATTGCCGAATCCGAAGGGGGGCGCTTTTTCCTGCGCTCCCCGGGGGGGCGGGTGGAGACCGACCGTTTCGGCGCCGCCCTGTTCGGCTTGCTGCCCGAAACCCGGGAGAAACTGGAGAGCCGCCTTGCTAAGGCGGGTTTTTTCCCCCATTCTCCGCTGCTGGAGGCCACCCTGTGGGCCTTCTGCCAGGCGGGCATCATCGCCGGCCGCGGGAGGACGGAGGGTCAGGCGGGGAGAGGAACCGAAAATCCGATCCCGCCTCCTTTCCGGTCGCTAGCGGTGGTGGTGGTCAGCTACAACGGGGCCCGCTTCATCGAGGACTGCCTGCGTTCGGTGCTGGCCCAGGATCCTTTGCCCGGCGAAGTGGTGGTGGTCGACAACGCCTCGGCTGATGACACGGTGGCCCTTGTCCAACGAGGGTTTCCCGGCGTCCGGGTGATCCGGAATCCAAAAAACGTCCACTACGCCGGGGCGGTCAACCAGGGGGTCGCCGCCACCTCGGCCGAGTGGGTGGTGATCCTCAACCAGGATCTGACCCTCGATAACCGCTTCAATGTAGCCATCGCCGAACGACTGCACCGGGAAGGGGAGGGGCGCTCGATTATCGCCGCTTTGGTGCCGATGCTCCGCCTGGCCCGCTTGCCTGCCTTTCTCAACGGGCTGGGCAACCTGGTGCAGAAGGGCGACTGGGGGGCCGACCAGTACTACGGCTTGCTCGACGGCGGGCAGTTCGATGGGATCAGCGAGGTCGCCAGCGCCTGCTTTGGCGCGGTGGCGGTGCAGCGCTCCGCCTGGGAGCGCCTTGGGGGCCTCGATCCCGGTTATGGCAGCTTCTACGAAGATGCCGACTGGAGCTTCCGCGCCCGCCTTGCCGGCTACCGCCTGCTGGCCGCCCCCCGGGCCCGGGCCTACCACTGTTTCGGCGGTTCCTATCCCGAGGGGCCCAAACTGGCCCTGGTGGTGCGCAACCGGCAGCGGTTCGTGCTGCGCTCGCTTTCGGGCAGAATCCGCCTCGGGTTTTTCAAGGCCAACCTGAAGCACGACCTCAAGGGGGTCCTCTCCGCATTCCGCCACCGCCGGCCCGTGGCCGCTTTGCCGGTCCTCTGCGGCTACCTGGGGCTGCTGGGCCAGCTGCCGGGGATCCTCCACTACACCTGGTTTTGCCGGAACCGGGTCTCCCGGGAGTGGCTCGAAACGCACTTCGCCCTGGCGGGAGAACTGCACAAAGCGGCCAACGAGTGGGGGGAACCCCGCATCGACGCCAGCATTGTGCGCGAGTACTACGTGCCGTTCGGGTTTTCCGGCGACAGGTGAGAATCCTGTTGTTTTTTTTCCGATTGATTCTATAACTATACGGTTAGTTGAAAAAATGAAAAAACAACCCAACCGTACCGTGGCAGAGTTTCTTGTCCTGGCGGGGCTGGTCTTCCTGTGGTTGCCGGTCGGCCTGACGGCCCAGACGGTCAGTGAGCCCGCAGCCGCAGAAACGGTGGCGGCGGCAACCGACTACGCCACCGCCGCCTTCCAGGACCCGTGGGACATGGACCAGCGCACCGATCTCGGCTGGAACATCTTCGACACCGTCCAGCAACCCAGATCCAATCTTAGCAATATCTCGTTCACTGCGGGAGTTTTCTCGGCCACCTCGACCACGACCGACCCGCAGATCTTTCTGCTCGAGTCGGCCATCCCCGGCACCACCTTCGAGGGCAAGACCGGAGCCAACTTTCCGATCGACGCCTCCACATACCGTTGGCTCGCCCTGCGCATGAACCTCTCCGGCAACGCGCTGGGGGAGGTGCATTTCTGGAAGGACACCATCTTCTCGACCGCTTACTCGATCACCAACCTTCCGGTTTCTTCCGGCTGGCGGATCTATCTGATCGACCTGGCCTCTCTCGGCTCGCCCAACTGGTCGGGGAGCATCGGCGCGCTCCGCTTCGACCCGTCCAGCCTTGCGGGGGTGGCCATCCAGCTCGACTGGGCAAGGCTTGTGAAGCACGATGCCGCCCTTTTTCGCACCGTGCAGTGGAGCGGCTTTTCCGGGCCGGTCGATCTCTTCCTCGACACTGACACCGATTTTGCCAACGGCACGCTGGGCAAGGTCGCTGCGGGTGCCGCCAGCGGCTCCCACGACCTCTTTGTCGGCGCCCTGGCCCCCGGCCTGTACCGGGTCGCGGTGCGCCTCGCGAGCGGCGGGACGGCGGTTTACGCCCCCGGTTCCTACCGGGTCAACGACATCCCCACGGTCACGTTCACCACCCCCGGCGAGGAGGGGAGCAGCGACGATTTCGCCACCACCCAGCTCGGCAACCCCTGGGACATGGATTCGCTCTCCGACGTCGACTTGACCCAGAACATCACCGGGGCCACCATTCTCACCAACGTGGCGGCCGAAACCGAGGCGGGCGAGGCGATTACCGTCCCTCACCTGTTCCGCGGGGTCTCCACCCCGGCCACCGCTGCCACCGGTGGAATCGGCGACCCCCACCTGTTCCTGCTGGGCGCCTGGGGGCGCGGCGCGGCGCATCCGATCGACACCGACCGTTACCGGGTGCTGACCGTGCGCTGGGGGCTACCCATGGCCCGGGATACCGAGCAGGGGTCGATCGGTCGCATCGTCTGGGGCAACGATCTGGCGGGCGGCGATGGCGAGATCGTCTCGCGCGACATTCCGTACAACTGCAAGCCCTCCCCGCTGGTCATCGACCGGTTGATCTGCGACATGAAGCAGCTGATCATCGAACCCCGCACGGACAATCCCCCCAAAACCAACTACCAGGGGTTGCTGCACAGCTTCCGCATCGATCCGCTCGAATTCCGCGACCCGACCACCTTCTACATCCAGAGCGTTCGCCTGGCGGCGTTCGAGCGGGCCGACGAGACCTACACCGTCGCCTGGAGCCACCAGGATGCCTTCGTGCCCGGCAGCGCCACCCTGCGCCTCTACCGCGACAGCAACGCCCAGGGCTTCGACGGTACCGAGATCGCCAGCGGCCTCGACCCGGCCGCGGGCAGCTACGTCTGGAACACCTCGGCGGTCCCGGGGGGGACCTGGTACCTGTACGCGGTGGTCTCCGACGGCTTGAACAGCAACCGCGCCTATAGCCGCTGGCCGGTGGTGATCGACCACAGCGACCAGCTCTCCATCAGTCACTCCCGTTTGAACTACGCCAAGGTCGGCACTGCGATCACCGGGGGGCAGACGGTGCGCATCGCCAGCAAGAAATCGGCGATCAGCTGGACCGCCACCGCCACCACCGCCAACAACATTCCCTGGATCACCTTGAGCGCCACTTCGGGCACCACCCCCGCCTCGCTGCAGATCGGCGTCGATCCCACCGGGCTGGCGATCCGCAGCGCTCCCTACACCGGCACGGTCACGATCCATTCCGGAGGGGCCAGCAATTCGCCGCAAACGGTGGCCATTTCGCTGGAGGTGATGAACCGTGGGTACTCTCCTTTCGGCTCCTTCGACACCCCGGCGAACGGGCAGGGGGGGATTGCCGGCAACGTGGCGGTCACCGGCTGGGTGCTCGACGACGTCGAGGTGACGGCGGTGAAGATCTACCGGGATGGCGAACCCGGCGAGCCGCTCCAGCCCAATGGCAAGGTTTTTATCGGCGATGCAAACCTGGTCGAGGGGGCCCGCCCCGATATCGAGACCTCCTTTCCCGATACCCCCTGGAACTACCGGGCCGGCTGGGGCTACATGATGCTGACCAACTTCCTGCCTCGCTCGGGCAACGGCACCTTCCGCATCCACGCCTACGCCAGCGACCGCGACGGCCACACCCTCCTTTTGGGCAGCAAGCAGATCACCTGCGACAACGCAAATTCCACCCGCCCTTTTGGC